>JAPHUU010000346.1 GCA_026193555.1 Rhodanobacter sp. | reverse complement strand
CGGCGAAACCGTCACCCTGGCGGGCCGGTCAGGAGCCAACGGATTCAGGTTCACCTCCGGCTTTTGACAAGTGAACCTGCCCCTCCCCTGCCATCATGCCAATCGATCACGGCAGACATGACCTCTGGCCGATGCCACCAGGGTTCAGTGTGTGCATTCTGCGTGAATTGCCCAGGGGAGTGAGAAACATGCCACTAGCTGCACGTCAGTGGGGATATCGGTGTGCCATGACCTTGGCGGTCGTGGCGTTGCCTTTGACGACGTTGGCGCAGACGCCGACTGACATGACGCCGGCTCCGGCCAGTGCAAGTTCGGCGGTGCTTGCCGACATTCCTTTTGTCTCGCCCAACGCAGCGAATTTCCAGGTGCCCAGCGCGCCGGATGCCTGGGGCGGGCCGCGCGGCGAGCATCCGGCCACCCTGTCCGATCGGGTGGTCAGCTACACCATTGAGGCATCGCTGGACCCGACCAGGCACACGGTCGACGGCAAGCAGACCATGACCTGGCGCAACCGCAGCAGCCGGCCGGTAAACAAGATCTACCTGCACCTGTACCTGAATGCCTTCGAGGGGCCGGGCAGTACGTTCTTCACCGAGCGCCGGCTGTTCTCCGGCAGCGGTCATTCGCGCGGCAATGCCAGCCTCAAGAAGGGCGAGTGGGGTTACATCGAGCTGAACAAGGTGCAGCAGGGAGGGCAGCCGGTGAGCTGGCGCTTCGTGCAGCCGGATGGCGGCCCGAAGACCGACCACACGGTGGTCGAGCTGGATCTGCCGCAGGCGGTACCGGCGCAAGGCACGCTGAGTCTGGATATCGATTTTCACGATCAGCTTCCGCGCGTGGTCGAGCGCACGGGCTGGTTTGGCGACTTCCATCTGGTCGGACAGTGGTTCCCGAAGATCGCCGTGCTGGAACTGCCCGGTGAGCGCGGCGCCACCGCACCGCGCTGGAATGCGCACGAGTTCCACTTTCACAGTGAGTTCTTCGCTGACTACGGCAACTTCGATGTGAAGCTGACCGTGCCCAAGGGCTATACCGTCGGTGCCGTCGGCGAGGAGCAGGGCACACCGGTCGAAAACGACGGCAAGGTCACCCGCCACTTCGTGCAGACCGATGTCGAGGATTTCGCCTGGGTCGCGGCGCCGGGTTACAAGGTGCAGCACACCACATGGACCGGCCCGGGTAGCCCCAGGGTCGACGTGCAGGTGATCTACCCACCGGAATACGAGGCAACCGCCCAGCCGGTGCTCAAGGCCACCACCGATTCACTGACCTATTTTTCCCATAGCCTTGGGCCGTATCCGTACCGCACGATCACCGCCGTGGTGCCGCCGTACAACGCCAGCGAAGCGGGTGGCATGGAGTACCCGACGTTCTTCACTGCCGAGGGCCTGAACAAGGTCACGCCGGATACGCTCAGCCAGTACAAGATCGACTTCGTCACCATCCATGAATTTGGCCATGGCTACTTCATGGGCATCCTCGGCTCGAACGAGTTCGAGGAGCCGATGCTCGACGAGGGCATGAACGAATACTGGGACGATCGCATGCTGGTCGATCGCAAGCAGGACATCTTTTTCACCACCCCGCTGCTGAGCCGGCTGGGCATTGCGCCGAGCATGAACCCGTTTGACATGGAGCGCCTTGGTGGCGTGCTGGGTATTGGCACGCCGTCCGACTCGCTCGATTCCAACTCGTGGGATCGCATGTCCAGCAGCAGCTACGGCTCGGTCTACGCGCGCACGGCGGTGACCATGCGCACCCTGGAAAACCTGCTCGGTCACGACGTGATGGGCAAGGCGATGAAGCTGTATTACGCGCGTTGGAAGTTCCGTCACCCCGATGCGGCCGATCTGCGCGACGCCCTCGCCGAGGGGTCGGGCAAGCCGGAGCTGGTGAAGGCGATCTTTGCCTCGCAGGTGTACGGCACGGACAAGGTCGATGCGAGCGTGGTCTCGATCGAAAACGAGGAACAAGTGCCTCGGGCCGGTACCGAAATGCGCGGTGGCAAACGCGTCACGCTGACCGCCAAGGACATCGACAAGAAGATTGACGACGCGCGCGCCGCGTGGAAAAAGGCACACAAGGACGCCAGGCATGGCGGGCCATACCCATGGCAGTCGACGGTCACCGTGCGACGCACCGGTGCCGCGGTGCCCCGTACTGTCCGGATCAAGTTTGCCGATGGCAGCAGCGAAACGCTGCACTGGGGTGATGCCAGTCGCTGGAAGCGCTTCAGCTTCATCAAGCCGGTCAAGGCGGTGTCGGCCACGGTCGATCCCGAACGGAAGATCTATCTGGATGCGAACAGCATCAACGACAGTCGGACGACCAAGGCCAACGGCGCCGCCTCGCGTCGCTGGAGTGCGGATGTCGCTTCCTTCTTTCAGACTTTTTATGCCCTGGTGGGGTCGCTGTGATGATGACTGGACGTACTTCTCGCCGCGTTGATTTCAGTGCCCTGATGCGCGCACCGCTGGCCGCCATGCAGTGGCGTCTGCTGCTGCTGTGGGTGCTCTTGCTGCTGTTGCCGACGGCCGTGGTCAGCTTGCCGTTCTGGCGAGCCCTGAGTGGTGTGCTTGACCATTCGA
Organism: Rhodanobacter sp.; assembly: GCA_026193555.1. Lineage (GTDB taxonomy): Bacteria > Pseudomonadota > Gammaproteobacteria > Xanthomonadales > Rhodanobacteraceae > Rhodanobacter. Next base: position 1,085 of record JAPHUU010000346.1, on the reverse strand, counting down.
TCCACGCGCAGGCATGGGCCACCCGGCTCAGCGCGTCGATGTTCGGCGACACCATGTCGGCGCTGAAGATCAACAGCTGGTTTGGCGGGATTGCCCTGCTGGGCATGCTGCTGACGGTGCTGCTGTCGCCGTTTCTCAACGGCATGATCGTCGGCAGTGGGCGAGCCGGGCGTGCGCTGGGCTTTGGGCATTCGCTTCAGTGCGGCATTGTCGAATATGGCCGCATGTTCCGCCTGATGCTGTGGTCGCTGGTGCCGTACGCGGTGATGGCCGGCTTGATCGGCGCTGCGCTGCACCTGGCGAAGGGCATCGGCGAAAAGGCGGTGCTGCAATCACGGGCGGACATGGCGGCGCACCTGGCCATCTTCGCTGCCGTGGTGTTGTTCGTACTGGCCCAGTCGATTGTCGAATCCAGCCGTGCCGCCTTCATTGCGGATACCGGCCTGCGTTCGGCCACGCGCGCGCTGGGCCGCGGCTTCATGCAATTGGTGCGGCGCCCTTTCAGCACCTTGCTGTGCTATCTGCTGATCAGCGTGATTGGCTATACGGTCGCATTGGCACTGGGCGTCGGTCGCATACACACCCCGGCCGTGGGCTTGGCCGGCCTGCTGATGGCCATCCTGCTCGCCCAACTGATCGTCCTGGTGATCGGCTGGGCACGTGTGGCGCGGCTGTTCGCCCTGGCCGAAGTGGCGCGATCGCTCCATGCGGTGCGCCACGGCAGCAGGCCGCCGGCCTTGTGATTCCTGCCTGCATCGCCGGCAGTCGCTGTCGGCGATGCAGGTACTGACCAGGGCTGCCATTTCGTCGCCCGTGTCAAACGGCGCACGCCTGCTCTTCCCCGGCGATGACGAAGCGTTCGGCCGCATCGAAGGACATACCGATCCCTGCCTCCTGGCGAAGGTCGCCGAGAGATGCCGTCGAACGTGGACAGCACCATGAAAGGGGTGCTGTGCATCGACGCCTTGTACAAGCATGCCGACGGCGCGATGTGCACATCACGGCCAGGCGCAGGCCAAACGGTGGTGGTAGCGCCACACGCTGCACCGTGCGGCATCGATGGTCATCGGCGAGCAGTTTCCGAT
>JAPHUU010000091.1 GCA_026193555.1 Rhodanobacter sp. | reverse complement strand
TGGTCAACAAGGTGTAGGTCCGGGCTGCTTCACCGGCGGAGAGGCCGTGCTGGAACCCGCCGACGAAGAAGCCGCCAACGATGTTGATGAGCAGGATCAGGATGCCGGCGGTGGCATCACCGCGCACGAATTTGGAGGCACCGTCCATCGAGCCGTAGAAATCCGCTTCTTCGCGGACTTCCTGACGGCGCTCACGCGCCTGCTCCTGGGTCAGCAGCCCGGCGTTGAGATCGGCGTCGATCGCCATCTGCTTGCCCGGCATCGCGTCGAGGGTGAATCGCGCGGTCACTTCGGACACGCGGGTGGCGCCCTTGGTGATCACCACGAAGTTTATGATGGTGATGATCCCGAATACCACCAGGCCCACCGCAAAGTTGCCGCCGATGACGAACTCGCCGAACGCCTGGATCACCTTGCCCGCCGCGGCAGGGCCGTCGTGGCCGTGCAGCAGCACCACCCGTGCCGAGGCGATGTTCAGCGCCAGTCGCAGCAGGGTGGCCATCAGCACCACGGTCGGGAAGGCGGCGAACTCCAGTGGCCGCATCACATAGATCACCGCCAGCAGGATCACCAGCGACAGCGCGATGTTGAAGCTGAACAGCATGTCCAGCAGGAACGGCGGCAGCGGCAACATGATCATGGCCAGCATGATCAACACAGCCACCGGTGCGCCGATGCCACGCCGTGCCAGATGCTTGAAATTTCCCAGTACGCTTTCGCCTGTCATCTGCCTGGCCTGTCACTCGTCACGGTAGGGACCCATCAGGTCCGGGTCGACTGCGGGGCGCGGCGCCTCCGGCGGGGGATCGCCGTGCGCCGTCGCCTGTTTCAATTGATAGACGTAGGCCAGCACCTGCGCCACAGCCACAAACAGGGCGGCGGGAATCTCCCGGCCAAGCTCGGTGGTGGCATACAGCGCGCGTGCCAGTGGCGGCGCCTCGACCAGCGGAATCCGGTGCGTGCCGGCGACCAGGCGAATCTGCTGTGCCAGCAGGTCGACGCCCTTGGCAATCACCCGCGGCGCACCCATCCGACCGTCGTCGTAAACCAGCGCTACCGCGAAGTGGGTGGGATTGACCACCACCACATCCGCCCGCGGCAGATCTTCCATCATGCGGCGGCGCGACTGCATCTGCTGAACCTGGCGCACACGCGCCTTGAGTTCCGGATTGCCTTCGCTTTCCTTCATCTCGTCGCGCACTTCCTGCTTGCTCATGCGCAGGCGCTTGGAATGATCGAATTTCTGGTACGCCGCATCGATGCCGCCGATCAGCGCCAGGATCGAGCCGAACCACAAAGCCGCGCTGCCGAGAAGGCTGATCGCCTCGGCGATCCCTGCCGTCACGGAACCGCGTCCGGTAGCCTGCAGCTGTCCCTGCCAGTGACTCAGCAGCAGCAACAACACGGCGCCGATGAACAGCAGTTTCAGCAGCGCCTTGCCCAGCTCGACCAGTCCGCGCATGGCGAAGATCCGGCCAAGGCCCTTGATCGGGTCGAGCCGGTCGAACTTCGGCTGCAACGCCTCGGCACTGAAATTCAGTCCGCCCAGCAGGAAAGGCGCCGCAAACACGGCAATCAACGTCGCCGCCGCCACCGGTCCGAACAGCCACAGCGCTTCATGCATCGCGCCGTGCAGGGCCCGGGCCGGCAACTCGTCGGAAAACAGCGCCTCGCGCCGATACTCCAGGCCGAATGAAAAGATCCGCCGCGCGTGCTGGAACGCCGAATGCCCGCTGTTCATCAGCGCGGCGACTCCGGCCAGTACCACCAAGGCACCGGACAAGTCGCGCGAGCTGGCCACCTCGCCCTTCTCACGTGATTCGCGCAGGCGTTTTTCGGTAGGCTGTTCGGTTTTTTCCTGGTCACTGTCTTCGGACATGCCGTCATCCTCCGACCAGTTCGTGCATCAGCGACCACGCATCGCCCTGCAATGCCTCGAAGGCACCGGGCAGGCTGCGCAGCGACAGCCACAGCGCGATGAAGCCCAGCGATATGGTGATCGGGAAGCCGACCGCGAACAGGTTCATCGATGGCGCCGCCCGGCTGATCGCCGCAAAGCCGATGTTGACCACCAGCAGCGACGTCACTGCCGGCAGCGCCACCCGCACCGCGCCGGAAAAAAGTTCGGCACCGAAACCGACGATCGCATGCAGGCCGTGCGCGCTGATCGTGGCCATGCCCGGCGGCAGGCTCTGAAAGCTGTCCGCGAGCAGGGCAATCAGGCGCAGATGGCCGTTCATCACCAGGAACAGCAAGGTCACCAGCAGCGTGTAGAACTCGCTCAGCACGGGGGAGCTCGGGCCACCCTGCGGATTGGCCACCTCGGCAAATCCCAGGCTCATGCTCTGGGCCACCAGCTCACCACCAAAGGACACCGCCTCGAACACCAGCTTCAGCACAAAACCGATGGCCGCGCCGATCAATACCTGGCTGGCCATGCTCGCTGCACCGGCCGCGCTCATCAGATCGATCGTCGTCGGTGCCAGTGGTGCCAGCACCAGCGTCAATACCAGTACTATCCCGATCCGCACCCGCGCCGGTATCAGCTTGGCGCTGAACACCGGCGCCACCAGAAACAAGCCGCCGACCCGGCCCAGTGCCCACAACAGGCCACTGAGCCAGATCGGCAGCTGCGCCAGATTCAGCGGCGTCACCGGATCGCATCCGGCAAGCCAACGATCAACTGGTGAGTGAACTGCACCAGCACCCGCAGCATCCACGGACCGGTCACCAGCCCCACCAGCGCCATCGCGATCAGCTTCGGGATGAAGCTGAGCGTCATCTCGTTGATCTGCGTCGCCGCCTGGATGACACCGATCAGCAGGCCCACAGCCAGTGCCGTCAACAGCATCGGCGCGGCCACCAGCATGGCCACGTACAACGCATGCTGGCCGATTGCCATGATCGACTCGGGTGTCATGCGCGCAGCTCCGCCCGTCTGCCGCGCGACGCGCCCGCATTTTCACGGCACGCGCTCATGTGTAGAAGCTCCCGGCCAGCGTGCCAAGCAGCAAAGTCCAGCCGTCCACCAGCACAAACAGCATGATCTTGAATGGCAACGAGATGATCATCGGCGAGACCATCATCATGCCCATCGACATCAGCACGCTGGCCACCACCATGTCGATGATCAGGAACGGGATGAACAGCAGGAAACCCATCTGGAACGCGGTCTTCAGTTCGCTGGTCAGAAACGCCGGCATCGCCACCACAAACGGAACATCGGCCTTGCTGGCATACGGCTTTTCCTTCGCCAGGCGGGTGAACAACTGCAGGTCGGCGTCGCGGGTCTGATCGAGCATGAAGTGCTTGAACGGCCCCGACGCCGCCGGCAGCGCCTGCTCGGCAGTGAGCTGGCCGTCCATGTACGGTTTCACGCCATCGGTGTAGCTGCGGTTGAGTACCGGCGACATCACGAACAGGGTGAGAAACAGTGCCAGCCCCAACAGCACCTGGTTCGGCGGCGTGGACTGCGTACCCAATGCCTGACGCAGGAAACCGAGCACGATGATGATCCGGGTGAACGAGGTCATCATCAGCAGGATCGCCGGCAACAGCGTCAACGCCGTCATCAACGCCACGACCTGCAGCGACAGCGTCCAGTTCTGGGCGCCGCCGGCGGCGTTGTGCATGGTCAACACCGGTATGCCGATATTCGGTGCCTGCATTGCGGGCATCGCGGGCATTGTCAGCGCGGGCGCGGGAGAAGGTGCCGCAGCCATCGCCATGGGTACACAAAGGGCCCACAGCGGCAACAACCACATCGCAAGCACCAGCCACCGGCGCGACCCGCGTCTGTCGTTGCGGTTCATGGCGTGCGCCTCCAGCGTGCGAGCAGCTCGGCGAATACCGGTGCTGGCGCGGCCACTTCCTGGGCGGCTTCGGTCGATGACGCCGCACCGGCGTCATACACATGCAGCGTGCGCATGCCGCCCTGCCCCGACCCGACCAGCAGTCGCTGGCCATCGACCTCGAGCAGGAGCAGTCGATCGCGCGCACCGACCGCGAACGTCTCCACGCAGCGGATGCGCCGGCTGCTCTGGATACCGTGCGCCCGCAGCCGGCGACTCAGCCAGCCGGCGACCAGGATCAGAACGATGATGCCGACCAGGCTCAGGATCACCCGCAGCAGCTCTGCGCCGACATTGATGTTGGGCGCGGCCATGGCAGGCGTGGCAGCGATCAGGGCGAGCATGATCAACGCAGCTTGCGAACGCGTTCGGCCGGGCTGATCACGTCGGTCAGGCGGATACCGAACTTCTCGTTGATCACCACCACCTCGCCATGCGCGACCAGGGTTCCGTTGACAAACACATCCAGTGGCTCGCCGGCGGAACGATCGAGCTCCACCACCGAGCCCTGGTTCAGCTGCAACAGGTTGCGGATGCTGATGCGGGTACGGCCGACCTCCATCGCCAGGGTCACTGGCACATCGAGGATCATGTCGATGTTGACCTCGCAATTATCCGCAGACCCATCTTTCAGCACATCGAACCCGACCGGATCGCTCGATGGTGCGAAAGTACCCTCAGTGGACTGGCTCATACTGGTTTCTTCTCTGTGGCATGGTTGCCCGTCGCGCGAGTTTCACGTCGAGCGGCAAGGGTTTTGAAAGACACGGCGTTGCGGCCGTTGGACTGGCCGTAGTGGCCACGGAATATGGCCACGTCTTCGGCGAAGACGGTGGTCAGTTCGGGCATGCGCACCGGGATCACATCGCCCGGACGCAACTTCAGGAAATCGCCGATGCTGAGCTGTGCCTCGAGCAGCAGCGAGCTGACTGCGACTTCGGCATCCAGCAGCTCCTCACGCAGAATTTCGGCCCAACGACCGTCCCGATCGACGCGATCGCTCTGCACGCCGGCATCGAGCAGCGTGCGAATCGGCTCGATCATCGCGTAGGGTATGGTCAGATGGACCTCGCCACCGCCGCCATCGAGCTCGACGTGGAAGCGCGACACCACCACCGTCTCGGTCGGGCTGACGATATTGGCGAACTGGGGATTGATCTCGGAGTTCAGGAACTCGAACTGAAGAGCCAGAACCGGCGCCCAGGCCTCACTCATCGCGGTGAACAACTCGGACAGCATGAGCTGGATCACGCGATTCTCGGTGCTGGTGAAATCCCGGCCCTCAATGCGCGCGTGATAGCGGCCATCGCCGCCGAAGAAATTGTCGATCACGGTAAACACCAGACGCGGTTCGAACACCACCAGCGCGGTGCCGCGCAATGGCTTGATGCGCACCAGGTTGAGGTTGCTCGGCAATGTCAGGCTATGCACGTATTCGTTGAACTTGACCATCTTCACGCCCAGCACCGATACCTCGCAGGTCTTGCGCAAGACGTTGAACACGCCGGTACGGAAGAATCGCGCGAAACGGTCATTGACCATTTCCAGGGTGGGCAGGCGGCCCCGCACGATACGGTCCTGCTGGGTGAAGTCATACGACGCCACCGTGCCTGGCGGAAGCGGCTCATCGTTGCCGGTCGCGACGTCACCGCCCTCGACACCATTGAGCAGGGCGTCAATTTCGTCCTGGCTAAGCAGGTCGCTCATGAGCAGGTCATCCCGGTTACTGAATCACGAAGCTGGTGAAATACAGCGCATCAATGCCGGGGCGGCCAAGCTGCGCCCTCACGATTTTCTGCACGGTCGCCAGCGCCTGCGCCTGCAATTTCGCGCGACCGGCAGGCTCGACAATCGACGCATAGTCCGCGCCGCTGAACAGCGACAACAGGGCATCGCGAATAACCGGGTCCGCGGCCGTGGCCGCGTCCAGCGCCGCTGCATCGTGGGCCATCAAGGTGATCCCGACCTGCAGATAGCGCAGCGAGTCTCCGTCCTTCACGTTCACCACGAACGGTGGAGTGAGCGGCAGATACACCGCATCCTTGATGGAGGTTCGCGTTGCGGTGGTTTTGACGGCGGTGACACGGCGGGTCGCATGAGCAGGCGTACCTGGATGCCGGGGTATCACTGCATAGGCAACAATGCCGCCAACCAGCAACAGGCCCACGATCAAACCGACCACCAATAACCCACGCCTCCTGGGTGCCACCGGGATCTCGACTACCTCTTCTTCCTCTTGCACAGCCATGCGAACCTCGTTCTGGATTGGTAGTGAAATCACCCGCCGCGTGGCGGAGTTGCCAATGGACAAATGCAAACCGCGTGCCATCGTCTGAATGTCTTGCCTGGCAAGGCTTTCCGCGCCTCCAGCACGATTGACGCTGGCACCACGGCGCTTTCTTGACGCCCGCCAGCTGGCCGCCGTGACGCGATCACGACGGCGTCAATGCAGGAACGCACGACGGCAGTCGAGCGCGCCCCGACTGATCAAGCCCGATGGAGTTGCGCGGAGACGGGCATAGCTGCGCAGCCACACGCCTCCCACGCAGCGACATGTCGCTGCGTCCGGGGGATGGCTGGCTGTTCCGGCGATCTCGAGCTGGATGGCAAGGCCGATCCAGGCAGAGCGATCTCAGGCAAATGCGTCGAGCAGGCTGATCGTACCTGTCGATCCTGGCTGACTGATGCCGTGGCTGTCTTCGATGCTGCCCGTTGCGACCGCTCGATCATCCCCACCGCGCGCATCATGCCGATCGCCCCGACTCTGCTGGCCTACCTCGGCGTGCCCCAGAGACAGACCATGCTGGGCCAGCATGTGGTCCAGGTGGGGCAGCGTCTGCTGAACGGCGATGACTGCCGCCGGATGCTGCGCATTGAAGACCACATCGACCCGATCGTGTGTCACGCTGATTTTCACGTCGAGCTGGCCAAGTTCTTCCGGATGCAGCCGGATCGAGGCCTGCTTCACGTCCTGTCCGCCCAGCCAGGCCACTTGCTGACCGAGTTCATGGCCAAAGGCCGGGCTGCCGACGGGAGCCTGCACTTGCAGCGGCAGCGTCGGTGCCCGAAGCGCGTTCGCCGGCGATGCCAGCAACGCTGCTGCCTGCAGGGGATCACGCAATGCATCCTTGTCGGCACCAGCATGCCGCAACCCGGCGCCGACCGCCGCCCCCAGCGCGTCGTGGCCGGTGAGCAGGGCTGCAGCGGCGGTCACTGTCGGGCCAGCGGTATCAGCGGCGAGCATCAATCCGGACATATCGGCAGCAGCTGCGAGGTGTTTGCCCCCACCGACGGTCACATCGGCGCCATTCCCTGCGCCCGTGCCTGCGACGTGCGCGACCGATGGCGTGGCGGGTGCAGAGGGCATCAACAAGGCGAGCATCGCCGCGGCCATGGTGGGGACGGACGTTTCCGCCGAGGCGTCGTTCGAGGTGGATGTCTTGGCTTTCGCCGCGGGATCGGCCACGCCGTCCCTGGCTGCACCAGCATCGACGTCAAGAGCGGTTACGCCGGGCGCGAGGGGGGCCAGCGGATCAGCGGGGCCATGGTCTTCAGGGCCCGCGGTGCTGGCGAACTTGCCGCGCGGTGGTGCAACCCCGGGTGGTTGCCCCGATGCTTGCCGGGAACCGCCATGGCTGCGGCCAGCGCCCTGTGCGGGTGGCTCTGCATGGCGCGCACCGGGAGCGGTGGACTGCTGCTGTCGTGCGGCATGCAGTTTGAGGTCAAAGGTATGCATCCGGTCCGTTGACTCCTGTGCATCCGCCGGTGACGGGCCACGCGACTTCGGCGAGGGCGCGGTCACGGAGCTGACATTGGGGGGACGAGTCATGTCGATGGAACTCTCTCTGGAAGGACTGCGTGCACGGATGCCATGCCCACCGCCGCCAGGCGTGGACGCGGATGCGCAAGACCGCGAAGCAAGATCTGGTCCATCAGCGCAACCGCCGGTATTGCATGCGCTCGTCCACTTCCGCCTGTTCATGGCGATCCTCGGCTTCGCGCTCCTGCACGAGATAGCGCTCGACCACGCAGTCCAGCGCGCTTTCGCGGGCGTGCGCCTCGTGCCAGCGGCCGCGGACCTGTTCGAACTGCCGCTGCAGGCGCGCGATTTCCTCAGCCTGCTGAGTGATTGCCTGATCGATACGATCGACGAAGGTCTGCCGATTGAGCAGGGCACTGACCGTCAAGGATCCGTCGCCGGCAGCACCGGGAGTCGCGTACTCGAGGCGGTAGCGGTGCAAGTCCACCAGTTGCTGCTCGGCCTTCGCCAGTCGCTGCTGCTGCACGGCCAGTTTCGTCAGTGCATCCTCGCTGTGCTTGCGCGCCTGCTTCACGGCCGGCTGCAGAGGTTGCGCGCGCGAGCTCATTGGGTCACCTGCCCGGCGAGTTCATCCAGTGCCTCGATGGCTTCCTCGAGCGTCATCGGTTCATCGACCTCTTGCTGCAGGAATGCACGCAATTGCGGCCACAATTCGATCGCCTGGTCGACCTGCGGATCGGAGCCTTTCTGATATGCACCCACCGCGATCAGGTCGCGTTGCTGGCGATAGGCGGAATAGACCTGGCGAAAACGCTGCGCCGCGCGCAAATGATCGCGCGTCACCACGGCCGGCATCACGCGGCTGATCGAAGCCTCGATATCGATGGCCGGATAGTGCCCGGCCTCGGCCAGATCGCGCGACAAGACGATGTGGCCATCCAGAATCGCGCGAGCTGCATCGGCGATGGGATCGTGACGATAGTCATCGCCTTCGGTCAGCACGGTGTAGAACGCGGTGATCGAGCCACGCCCCTCCGCATCGTTGCCGGCGCGTTCGACCAGCGCCGGCAACATCGCGAACACCGATGGCGGATAACCCTTGGTCGCCGGCGGTTCGCCGATGGCCAGCGCAATCTCACGCTGCGCCTGGGCGTAACGAGTCAGCGAGTCCATCAACAACAGCACACGCAGACCACGATCGCGAAACCACTCGGCAATGGCGGCCGCATACTGTGCGCCGCGCAGCCGCTTCAGTGGCGGTGCGTCCGCCGGCGCGGCGACGATCACCGCGCGGCGGCGGCCCTCCTCGCCCAGGGTTTGTTCGACGAATTCCTTCACCTCGCGCCCACGCTCGCCAATCAACCCGACCACCACTACGTCCGCGTTGGTGTAACGGGTCATCATGCCGAGCAAGGTTGACTTGCCCACACCGGAGCCGGCGAACAATCCCAGTCGCTGTCCGCGCCCGACGGTGAGCAATGCGTTGATTGCACGTACGCCGACATCCAGCGGCGCATCGATCGGTTTGCGCGCCATCGGGTTGATCGGTGCGCTCTTGAGTGCGGCGTGCTCGCTGCCACCGAGCGGGCCGAGCCCGTCCAGCGGGATGCCGTCGGCACCGATCACCCGCCCCAGCAACTCCGTGCCGACCGGCAAGCCGCCGCTGCGCGCACAAGGACGAACCCTTGCATTGGGCAGAACACCATGCATGTCGCCCACGGGCATCAACAGCAGCCGCTCATCGGCGAAGCCGACCACTTCCGTGTCCAGTTTGGCGCCATCGGCGGTGTCGACCAGGCAGCGCGCACCGAGGGCCGCTTCGCAACCCTCCGCTTCCAGCGTCAATCCGACCACCCGGCGCAGACTTCCCTCCACCGTCAGCATGTGCGCCGCCCCGGCCTGCTCGCCACGAATCGCCAGTTGCTGTCGCCAGCGCACCCGGCGGGCGGCGATGAGGGCGTCAACGGCGCTCAAGGGACTGCGCTCCGCGGTGGGAACGTCCAGTGCACTGCCACCGACAAGCTCGGCAGCGGCAGTCACGATGCGCTCCGATGAAATTCTGCACAGTGCCTCATCCGCCCGTCTCCTCGCTGCCGACATCATTGGCAAGCACGGCATCGATCACCGCCGCCAGACGGGTTTCAACCCGTGCATCGAGCCGCGAACGCTCGCTCTGCATCAGGCAGTCGCCGCGCGCCAGTGTCGGGTCGGCAATCAACTGCCAGTGTTCTTCAGCTGCCCCGAGATCACGCAACAGGGCCAGATCGTCCGGATGCAGGTGCACCCGCAACTCGCGGGTCGCCGCGGGAAGGGCAGCGGCGGCCGCGCGTACGGTTTGCAGGATCAAGGCCGGCGTCAGCTGCAACTCGTGACCGATCACCCGCGTCGCGATCAATGTCGCCAGCTTGGCCAGCTCGATTTCGGTCTGATCATCGATCGACGCCAATGGACGCGCGGCCGCACCGTACAACCCCTCGAGCCTGGCCATCTGCGCGCTCATCTGCTGCTTTGCCGCAGCCAGTCCCTGGGCATGACCGGCCGCATGACCTTCCGCACGCGCCTGTTGCTCGAGTGCCTCAAGTTCGCTCACGGTCGGCTGTGCGGACGCCTTGGTGGCCGCTGGAACAGCTCCCACGTGAGGAATTTCCCAACGCTGGAATCCTGACAGGGCATCCTGGATCGTGGCCGCCATCAGACGAACTCATCGCCAGCGGAAGACAGGCTGAGCTGCCCCGAGTCAGCAAGCCTTCTGGCCGCAGCCAGGACCTCTTTCTGTGCCGCATCGACTTCGCTCAGGCGAACCGGCCCCTTGACCTCGAGGTCGTCACGCAACATGTCGGCAGCGCGCGTGGACATGTTGGCGAAGATCTTTTCGCGTATCGCGGCGTCGGCGCCCTTGAGCGCCGTGATCAGGGTGGCCGACGGCACCTCGCGCAGCAATACCTGCATGCCGCGGTCATCCAGCTCCACCAGATCCTCGAACACGAACATCAGCTCCTCGATGTTCCCACCCAGCACTTCGTCCTGACTGCGGATCGCAGTCATCAACTCGGTCTCGCGGTTGCTGTCCATCGCGTTGAGAATGTCTGCAGCGGCCTTCAGTCCACCGACACTGGAGGATTTCAGTTTCCTGGTATTGCCGGAAAACTGGCGTTCCATCACCTCGTCCAGCTCATTGAGCGCGTGCGGCTGCACGCCATCCAGCGTGGCGATGCGCATCACCGCATCACTGCGCACGCGCAGCGGCAGAAAGCCGATGACCTCGGCCGCCTGATCCGGCTCGAGATGCGCCAGCACCAGTGCGATGATCTGCGGGTGTTCCTGGGCGATCAACTCGGCAATCGCGCGGCCTTCCATCCACTTGAGCGACTCCAACCCCTTGCCACTGCGCCCGAGCAGGATCCGGTCGATCAGACCACCCGCCTTGCTCTCACCCAGCGCGCTGACCAGCACCTTGCGGATGTAGTCCTCGGTACCGACACCGAGCGACGTCTGCCGCCCCATATCATCATCGAGCTTGTCCAGCACCTTCTCGACCTGGTCGCGCGAGACACCGGCCAGCGCCGCCATGGCGGTACCGACTGACTGCACATCACGCGCACCAAGGTGCTTGAGAACCTCGGCGGCATCCTGCTCGCCCAGAGTCAGCAGCAGGATCGCCGCGCGTTGGGCACCGCTTATGTGGGAGTAGTCAACCGGCATCTTCGCTCACCCAATTCTTCACGACCTGTGCCACCTGCTTGGAGTTCTCATCGACCATTCGTCTGGCCGCACCGATTCGCTGGTCATATCCGGGCCCGCGCGCACTGTTGAGCCGGGCGGACTCGGCTTCTGGCGGATCGTCGTCGATACGCGCGGAAATTCTCTGCGCGGGTGCCGGCAACGCCCGCGCCGATCCGTCGCTCCGCAGCAATCCTTTGAGCAGTGGCCGGAGCAAGCCAAAGGCCACCAGCAGCGCAACCAGAACGCCCAGTCCCTGCTTGATCAGATCCATCACACCGGGCCGCTGCCACATCGGTATCTCGGGCAATGCGTCCATCGGCGGCGGGTGCTGGAACGGCTGATTGATCACGCTGACGCTGTCGCCGCGTGCCGCACTGAAACCCACCGCATTCCTGGTCAGGTCGGTGAGATGCTGCAGCTCCTGCGCGGTAAAGGGCACACTCTTGACCGGCGCGTCCGCGCCGGGATCGGTCGGATCGCTGACCAGCTTGTTGTCGACCACCACGGCCACGCTGAGACGGGCCAGCCGACCGGCAGGATCGCTGACATGACTGATCGTGCGATCGAGTTCGTAGTTGCGGGTGGCACTGCTGGAACTGGCGGAAGGTTCCCCTGTCTTGGTCGTGGCGGCAGCTGTGGCGCCCGCACCCGCGCTCGGTTGCGCGGCGGTTGGCTGCGCCACCGTCGTGGGTGGTTGATTGCTGAGCGCCCCGGGCACGCCCCCGGAAGCGGCGGCCGAACGGCGCTGTTCGCTGCTGGTCTGCTCGCTGCGCAACGCCGGATGGTTGGGATCGAAGGTCTCGGTGGCCTTCTCGGTCTGACTGAAATCGAGATCGACGTTGACCTGTGCGCGCACCCTGCCCTGTCCCACCAGCGGTGTCAGCAATTGCTCGATGCGCTGTGCGTAGGTGTTCTCCATCCGCGTGGCCAGACGCAGGCGGGTGTCGCTGACCGCTCCCGGACTGTCTGGATCACTGGTAAGCAACTGCCCCTGCTGATCGATCACCGACACCTGCTTGGCTTCCAGGTTCGGCACGCTGGCGGAAACCAGGTGCACGATGGCGGCGACCTGACTCGGGTCGAGCTGGCGCCCCGAATAGAGCGTGACCAGAACCGACGCGCTGGCGGTCTGGTTGTCGCGGATGAATGCCGACGGTTTCGGCAACGCCAGGTGCACACGTGCGGAACGCACCGACTGCAGGCCACTGATGGTGCTGCCCAGGTCGGCTTCCAGCTGCTGCTGATAGCGCGTGCGCTCGGCCAGATCGCTCATGCCGAATGGCGAATCACCAGCGGCCGAGGAACTGCTGCCGGCAGTTCCCTGAGGCAAACCATGTCCCGCCAGTTTCAGTCGCAATGCCGCGAGGTCCGCTGCTGGCGCCATGATACTGGAACCATCACTACTCAACTGGTACGGCGTATTGCCCGCTTGCAGCTCCTGGGTGATCGCCGAGGCATCCTTCTGGTCGAGCCCGCTGTACAGCAGTCCGTAGTTCGGCCCCCGCGACCACAGCACCACCGCCACGCCAAGCGCCACCGCCGCCGCCACCGCCACCAGCAACAGAAGCTGCCGAGTCGCCGGATTGCGCGTGAACTGCTTGAAGGGATCCAGGCGCGGACCGTTGTTGGCGGTCGTTGCGATGGCGTTGTCGGCCATGTGGCTGCTCTTTGTCTAGAAGATGAGGTTGGTGATCGGCGCGATCGATGTCAGACCGGCATGTTCATGATGTTCTTGTAGGCATCGACCAGCTTGCTTTGCACTTGCACCATCGTGCGCAGCGACAGGTCGGCTTTTTGCACCGCAATCATCGTGCTGGCCAGATCGGTGCCGGGATCCCCGCGCTCGAAACTTGCCGTCATGCGTCCCGCCTCCAGTTGCGTTTTCCCGACCGCCGAGATCGACTGTTTGAGCAGCGAGGCAAAGTCGCCCGCGCCAGCCGCGGCCGGCGCAGCCTTGAACGCGGTCTCGGGTACACGCATCTGCGCGGTCATCTGCCGCATCTGCGAAAGGAGGTTGTTGACGTCGATCTGACTCATGACGGTTTTCCATCACATGGCGGTGAATGAGTGAGTGGTTGCACAAGCCATGCCATGTCCTTTCATCGCGCGAGTTCGGCGGTTTGAGGGCTGCCGCATCGGCTTGCCGCCGGATGCCGGTCATGCTCCTGAATCGGGATCCACGCCCTTGTGACGCGGGAATACCCGGCCTGTGTTAGGCGGCAAGGCTGTTCTGCAGGCCGTATTTGCGGAGCTTTTCGACCAGGGTGGTGCGCTGCATGTGCAGCAGCTTGGCCGCATGCGCCACCACGCCACCGGTCGCGTCAAGCGCCTGACGGATCAGGCCCACTTCAATGTCGGCCAGGTGGTCCTTGAGGTCCAGGCCTTCCTCCGGCAGCAATCCCAGCGTGTCGACAGCCGACTGCATCCAGCCCAGCGAACCGGACATCGCCTGTTCCTCGTTCGCGCCAAACAAGCCGGCGCCATTCACATTCTCACCGAATGCCTGGCCGCGGTATTTCTCCGGCAAGTCGCTGACGCGGACCTCCCCGTGCGGATGGAGTATCGCCATCCGCTCGACCAGGTTGGACAACTCACGCACATTTCCCGGCCAGGCATAGGCATGCAATGCCTGCATCGCGCCGGCACTGAAGCGCACCGCACCCAGCCCGCGCCGGCCGAGCCGCTTGTTGAACTCAGTCACCAGCGCGGGAAAATCCTCAAGCCGCTCACGCAGTGACGGCAACTCGAGCGGAAACACGCTGAGGCGATAGTAGAGGTCCTCCCGAAACTGGTCATTGGCGATCGCCTGCTCGAGATTGCGGTGCGTGGCAGCGATGATGCGCACGTCGCAGCGCTGGGTCTTGTTGCCGCCGACCCGCTCGAACATGCGCTCCTGCAGCACCCGCAACAGCTTCACCTGCATCGGCAGGCTCATGTCGCCGATCTCGTCCAGGAACAGCGTGCCGCCCTCGGCCATCTCGAAACGGCCCTTGCGTGAACTGATCGCACCGGTGAAGGCACCCTTCTCGTGGCCGAACAATTCGCTTTCCAGCAATTCGGCGGGAATCGCGCCGCAGTTGATCGCGACAAATGGCTTGTTGCGGCGCGGCGAGCCATCGTGAATCGCACGCGCCACCATTTCCTTGCCGGTGCCGGACTCACCGAGCACCAACACGCTTGAGTCGAAGGGCGCCACTTGGCGGATCAGCGCATTGACGCGGTTCATCGGGTTCGAGGCGCCGACAAAGCGTGCGGCGTCCGTCTTGCTTCCGAGCTGGCGGGCATGTACCCCTTGCATGACCTCAGCCATCCGGTCGTAACGCAGTGGAAACTCGACCATGCCGATTCGCAACGCATACGGAGAGCTGGTGGCACATAGCCGGGAAACCCATTCCGAATCCGCCGAAAGCAAGACAGGTACATGAGCTTCGGCAGCGCCGAGCAATGCGAGTTGCCGCTCAGCCTCGACGGCGTCGTTGATGCTGCCGATGTAGACCGCACGCCATGCATGGGTTTCGTCGCTCACTTTCCAGCAGTCAGCTCCGCGCTGGGGCTCGTGGCCAAGAAACTGGAGTGCCGCCATGATCGATGCCGCACGTGCGTCATCCGATTCGATAACCAGGAAATCTGCCTTGTTCATTCCGTCACTCTCTATCTGTGCTGCTGCCTTGACCTGATTCCGAACCGCTGTGCGGTGCCTTGACCACCGCGCCAACTGACAATCAGCGGTTGATGGATGAGAGGGAGCAAGAACAGAGCCAGCCGTGCCAGCGAACGCGTTGGGAAACCGTCGCCCGGAATGCGGACCCCACCCCGGACAGCCCCTTGCCTATCGGGACTGACAACGCACAGATCATTGATTTACAGAATGTTTCATGAATTTTCCCGAGTGATCATGGCGCCGATGCGGGCGACAAAAGGGCCCTCTCGGCGTCAAGGAAGTTTCACGTCAATTTCACGTAACGTGACGGAAATCACATGCGCGCGTGATGCAGTTCACAACCCATCGTGACGGACGTCACACTCCCATTTCCGAGGCTCTGGCCTTCATTGGGCCGACTGACGCGTTTCAGCCACTTTGCGACGATGAAGCCGGAACACAAGACGCTCCAGTGCGTCACTTGTCGTGTCGCTGAGTTTCGCGAAGGCGACGAATGCCAGACCGTCATCGAACCGACGCGCGACAATGGCGGGCAACTCCAGTGGCAGACTAGGGCAGGCATCCGGGTGCAGGCGCAGCAGCACCGCGTCGCCGGCGGGCAACAATCCGATGGGCAGCATGGCGCCCGATGTGTTGAAGCGGACCAGCTGCCGTGTTGGCAGCCCACCAGCGGGAAGCAGCAGGCGATTGACGATATCCACCAGTGCGGTGAGCTTGGCGTCCAGCCGCATCATTTCCTGAAATAGCGGATTGGCGTCGTCCACTGTCTCGGAACGGCGTTCCTCGAACGCGGCAATGGTGGCCAGCACATTGGCGTTGTATTCGGACAGACGCTGGATCTCGGCCATCGGCAGCGGCGCGTCGACTGTCACGCAATCGACGTGCCACCGGGCTTCGCAGTTGACCCGTTCGGAGAATTCCAGCCAAGCTTCGTTTTGCACGAGAT
>JAPHUU010000378.1 GCA_026193555.1 Rhodanobacter sp. | reverse complement strand
GTGCTGCTGGGCGCTGGCGAGGCGTTCTATCGCGGCGAGCGGTTGACCGGTTCGGAGGCATTGCAGCGGGCGGGGCTCACGCCGATCCGGCTGTCGTTCAAGGAAGGCCTGGCGCTCAACAACGGCACCGCGCAGATGCTGGCGACGGCCGCGCTGGCGCTGGATACGCTGGAACAATCGCTGCACGTCGCCGATCTGGCGGCGGCGATGACGCTGGATGCGTTCGCCGGGCGCAGCGGTGCCTTGCGTCCCGAGGTGCATGCACTGCGTCCGCACCCCGGTCAGGTGGAAACCGCGGCGCACGTGCGTGAGCTGCTGGCCGGATCCACCCTGATCGACATTCCGTATCACCTGGTGCCGCGCTTCAAGGCGTGGAGTGCCGAGGCGTGGAGCGAGCCGGATGATCAGGCGCTGAGTTTCGATATCGGCTGGGACTGGGTGCCGGCCAACCAGCGGCACGGGCGCGAGGCGTTCTACAGCCGGTTCCTGCCGTTCAAGGGCGGCAAGAAGCATCAGCCGCAGGATGCGTACAGCCTTCGCTGCATGCCGCAGGTGCATGGCGCGGTGCGCGATGCCTGGGCGCAGGCGTGCCGGGTGATCGATATCGAGCTGAACTCGGTCACCGACAATCCGTTGATCTTTCCGGACAACGATGACGCGCAGTTCATCGAGGAGCAGGTGATCTCAGCCGGCCACTTCCACGGCATGCCTCTGGCACTGGCGATGAGCTACGTGAAGGCGGCGATCCCGGTGCTGGCCTCGATTTCCGAACGCCGGCTCAACAAGCTGGTCGACCCGGCGACCAACGACGGCCTGCCGGGGTTCCTCACCGGCAACGAGGACGGTACCGATTCCGGCTTCATGATCGTGCAGTACACCGCCGCCGCGCTGGTCAACGATCTGGCCACCCGCGCCCATCCGGCCAGCGTCTATTCGGTGCCGACCAGCGCGAACGCCGAGGACCATGTCTCGATGGGTGCCAACGAGGCGCGCCACGTGCTGGAGATGATGGAAGACCTTGGCCACGTGCTGGCGCTGGAGCTGTATACCGCCGCGCAGGCACTGGACTACCGACAGGCGATGCTGAACGCTGCGCGCCGGCTGGCCAGCCGCGGTGGCTGGCAGGCGATCGCGGCAAAGATCGCCAATGCGCCCCGCGAAGATCATCCGCATCACGCGCAGTTTGTCGATGAGGTTCGACAACTCGCGGCGGGGCTGGCCGGAACCGGCGATTTTCACGCCGGCACCCGGGTGCGTGATGCCCACGCGATCCTTCGCGAGCGCATCGGCTTCATGCATCGCGATCGCGCGATGGATGGCGATGTGCGAGCCGTCTGCGCGATGCTGCAGCAGGGTGCATTTCAGCGGCCGCCTGCGGCCTGAATTCTTTCGTCAATGGAAACCTAACCATGAGCCTGATCCAGACCCCGGTGTCCTACGGTGAATTGATCGACAAGATCACGATTCTCGAAATCAAGTCGCGGCGGATCGCCGATGCCGCCAAGCTGGCCAATGTGCGCAACGAGCTCGACCTGCTCAACACCACCTGGGCCAACGACGCCGCATCGCATACCGACATCGCCGACGAGCGTGCGCGGCTGTTGGCAGTGAACGAGCTGCTGTGGGATATCGAGGACAAGATCCGCCTGAAGGAGCGTGCACAGGCATTCGACCAGGAGTTCATCGATCTGGCCCGCGCGGTGTACTTCCGCAATGACGAGCGCGCCGCGTTCAAACGCGAGATCAACCTCAAGCTGGGATCGCAGCTGGTGGAGGAAAAGTCGTACCAGGATTACCGGCAGAAATGACGAGCTTTGCGGGAGCGGCTTCAGCGGCGATGCGGTTGCCTTCGGGTGGTTCGGAGCAGGAGCATCGCGACTGAAGTCGCTCCTACATGAGCCCGAGGTCGCGCGCCGCGGCCTCGAAACGTTCGATCACCTCGTCGACGCTGATCAGGTCCATCACGCCGGGGCGTTCGATCTTGCTGCCCCAAGCCAGCTCGCTGGCCGGCTTGCCCAGATACTTGCGTGCGGCCGCGTCGTACTTGTCGACACACCAGCGGCGGTCGGAATACGGCCCGGAGCGATCCGGGTTGCTGGCCGCATGCAGGCCCAGCACCCGGGTGCCGACCGCGTTGGCCATGTGCATCGGGCCGGAGTCCGGACTCAGCAGCAGATGTGCACGACGCAGCATCGCCAGCAGCTGCTTCAGCGTGTCCTTGCCGGTGAGGTCCAGCGGAGCCTGCCGGCATGAGGCCAGTATCGCGTCGGCCATCGTGCGTTCGAGCGGCGAGGGGCCGCCGACCAGGGCCACGCGCCAGCCGCGGTCCATCGCGTGATCGATCACCGCGGCATAGCGTTCGGCACGCCAGTTGCGCAGGGTGTGGCTGGAGGTCGGGCTGACCAGCAGGGTCGGGGTTGCTCCGGGCAACCGGGTGGTGGCCCAGGCCTGCGCCTCATCGGGGATTGGGATGTCCCAGCGCACCTCGGTCTGTCTCAGCCCCAGCGGCTCGCAGAAGCTGCCGATCGCATCGAGTACATGCTCGCCGCTGCGTGCGGGGATGCGTTGGTTGATCACCAGACCGTGCAGGTCTTTCGAACGGGCGCGGTCATAGCCGATGCGCCGATCCGCCTTGATGCCCAGACTGAGCAGATTGGAACGCAACGCCACCTGCATCTGTAGCAAGGCATCGAAGCGGCATCCCCGCAAGGCCTCGTGCACGGCTCGCATGCCGGCCCAGCCCGCACGCTTGTCGAAGGTGATGAACTCCACACCCGGGAGATCGCCGACCAGTCGGCGTTCGAGCTTGCCGACGACCCAGGTCAGGTCGGTTGCCGGCCACGCCTTCTGCAGGGTACGGATCAGCGGCACCACATGGGTGACGTCGCCAATGGCGGAGGTGCGCAACAGGCAGATCGAGGCGGGGTCCGTCATCGGGCTTGGGCTAGAATCGGTAGGGAATGAACAGAATTGGGAAACGGCGGCGTTGATGATGCAGGAACGAAGGCACGAGGACGCCGATGGAGCGATTCTGTTCGACGCCACGCTGTTGCCACAAGTCGATCATGACTGGTTCGAGCCGGCAAGTTGGCGCGAGCGTGGTGCGCTGCGCCTGATCGCCGGTGGCCGTGGCGGCGTGGCGATCATTGCCACTGAAGTCGGCGAGTGTATCTTGCGACACTATCATCGCGGCGGCATGGTGGCTGCGTTGATGGGCGATCGCTATCTGTGGATCGGCGCCGATCGCAGCCGCCCGTTCACCGAGTTCCGCCTGCTGGGCGAGATCGCGCGACGCGGACTGCCGGGCCCCTCCGCCGTTGCGGCTCGCTATGCGCGGCGCGGCCTGTTCTACCGCGCCGACCTGATCACGAGGCGCATTGCCGAGGCGCAGACACTGGCCGAATGCCTGGCCCAGGGGCGGCTGGACGCGGAGCTGGCCGAAGAGGTCGGCGCGCTGGTCGGGCGATTCCATCGCGCCGGCATCTGGCATGCCGACCTCAACGCGCACAATGTGCTGGTGGCCGGGAGCGGGCTCTATCTGATCGACTTCGACCGCGGCCGCCTGCGTGCGCCAGCGATCGCCTGGCAGCGGGCGAACCTGCGTCGCCTGCGCCGCTCACTGATCAAGCTGGGTGCCGCCGGGCAGGGCGATGCGGTGTTCGAGCAGAACATCTGGCAGCCACTGCTCTACCGCTACGGGCGTACATTGAACGCATGAACTGGCATCTGCATTTTCTCGGCGTGGGCGCGGCCCACGCGGTGGAGCTCGGCTCCTCATCGGTGGTGCTCGAACGTGATGGCGAGCCGGTCCTGCTGATCGATTGCGGGCCCGACACGCTCGACCGCTACGTGGCCGCCTATGGCGGATTGCCGCCGGCGTTGTTCATCACGCACACCCACATGGACCATGTGGCCGGGCTGGAGCGGCTGTTCTTCAAGCTGTGGTTCGACCAGGGCCTGCGTGGCCGGACCAGGGTCTTCCTGCATGCCGGGCTGATGACCTGGCTGCAGATGCGGGTGGCCGACTATCCCGGCACGCTGGCTGAAGGTGGCGTCAATTTCTGGGAGGCATTCCATCTGCTGCCATGCTCGCGCGGATTCTGGCTGGACGGCTTGTGGTTCGACATATTCGCCACCCGGCACCACCTGCCAGGCACCTCGTACGGTCTGGCGCTCGATGGCAGCTTCGTCTTTACCGGCGACACCCGGCCGATGCCCGAAGTGCTGGCGCGCTACGTCGCCGGCCACGAAGTCATTGCGCACGACTGCAGCCTGGTCGGCAACCCGTCGCATACCGGCATCGAGGATATCGAGCGGGAATACCCCGCTGCGCTGCGCTCACGGCTGTTGCTGTATCACTACGGCAGCTCGGCTGACGGCGCCGCCCTGGCTGCGCTCGGGTATCGCATCGCGGAGGCCGGCGACAGGATTGCGCTGAATGCGCCGTCCGCGCCGCGGGTCGACGCGGGCTGAATCCGTAACAGTCTTGCTTGCCTGTGTCAGGCCCTCAGGCTATCCTTCCGCTTCTTTGTTGGGCCCGAAGGTCCAGCAGGAACGGTTTCATGCGGAGAGGTGTCCGAGTGGTTGAAGGAGCACGCCTGGAAAGTGTGTATACGGTAAAACGTATCGCGGGTTCGAATCCCGC
This sequence comes from Rhodanobacter sp., assembly GCA_026193555.1. Classification (GTDB taxonomy): domain Bacteria; phylum Pseudomonadota; class Gammaproteobacteria; order Xanthomonadales; family Rhodanobacteraceae; genus Rhodanobacter. The sequence goes on along the minus strand of JAPHUU010000378.1, from coordinate 212 downwards.
TCTCTCCGCCAGTTTCTGAGCTGACGCGATGGCCCAAGGGCTGGCGCCAGGTTGAAAACAACCAGGCAATCGCAACAAGCATCGATTGAAGTCTATGGTGGCCCCGTCGGTCCCCCCGCGACGATAATTCGTAAACTCCGCCAGGTCCGGAAGGAAGCAACGGTAGCGAATGATTCGGGTGCCGGGGTGTGGCTGGCGGGGCCGCCACCTTT
>JAPHUU010000400.1 GCA_026193555.1 Rhodanobacter sp. | reverse complement strand
TTCAACACCGCAATGACCGGCTATCAGGAGATCCTCACCGATCCCTCCTACTCTCGTCAGCTGGTCACCCTGACCTACCCCCATGTCGGCAATACCGGCTGCAACGCCGAGGATGCCGAGTCCACTGCCGTGCATGCCGCGGGCCTGATTGTTCGCGATGTACCGCGCCGGGCCAGCAGCTGGCGCAGCACAGAAAGCCTGCCTGACTACCTCACGCGTCACGGCATCGTGGCCATTGCCGGCATCGACACGCGCCGACTGACCCGCATTCTGCGCGACAAGGGCGCGCTGGCCGGCTGCATCGCCGCAGGTGAACAGGTGGATGCCGAGCTCGCGTTGGCCAAGGCGCGTGCGTTCCCGGGGCTCAATGGCATGGATCTGGCCAAGGTGGTGAGCACGACAAACACCTACGAGTGGAGCGAGGGTATCTACGATCTCGACCGCACGGCGTTCAGTCAGCCGGTTGGGCGCTTCAAGGTGGTGGCCTACGATTTCGGCGTGAAGCACAACATCCTGCGCCTGCTGGCCGAGCAGGGCTGTGCCATCACCGTGGTGCCGGCCCGGACCCCCGCCAGGGACGTGCTGGCGATGAAGCCGGACGGGGTGTTCCTGTCCAACGGGCCCGGCGACCCGGCGGCGTGCGACTACGCCATCGACGCCACGCGCGAATTGCTTGACGCGAAAATCCCGTTGTTCGGCATCTGCCTCGGTCACCAGATCATGGGTCTGGCACTGGGCGCGAAGACCCTGAAGATGAAGTTCGGCCATCACGGGGCGAATCATCCGGTCAAGGATCTGGACGATGGCCGCGTACTGATCACCTCGCAGAATCATGGCTTCGCGGTCGATCCGGCCACGCTGCCGGCCAATGTGCGAGTGACCCATAACTCGCTGTTCGACGGCTCGCTGCAGGGGTTTGCACTGACCGACCGCCCGGCATTCTGCTTCCAGGGCCATCCGGAGGCGAGTCCCGGCCCGCACGACATCGGCTATCTGTTTGATCGTTTTGCCGCACTGATGCAGGAGGCCCGCTGAGATGGCCAAGCGTACCGATATCAAGAGCATCCTCATCATCGGTGCCGGCCCGATCGTGATCGGCCAGGCCTGCGAGTTCGACTACTCCGGTGCACAGGCGTGCAAGGCGCTGAAGGAAGAGGGCTACCGGGTGATCCTGGTGAACTCCAACCCGGCCACGATCATGACCGACCCCGATACGGCCGATGCGGTCTATATCGAACCGATCAACTGGCAGATGGTGGAGCGGATCATCGCCAAGGAGCGCCCGGACGCCGTGCTGCCCACGATGGGGGGGCAGACCGGCCTCAACTGTGCGCTCGACCTGGCCGATCACGGCGTGCTGGAAAAATACAACGTCGAGCTGATCGGTGCCTCGCGCGAGGCGATCCGCATGGCCGAGGACCGCGAACTGTTCCGCGTGGCGATGGCCGAGATCGGGCTGGACTGCCCCAGGGCCGAGGTCGTGCGCACATTCGAGCAGGCGCTGGAAGCCCAGCTCATGGTCGGCTATCCAACCATCATCCGTCCCAGCTTCACCCTTGGTGGTTCCGGTGGCGGCATCGCCTACAACCGCGAAGAGTTCGAGGACATCGTCAAGCGTGGCCTCGAACTGTCGCCGGTGGGCGAAGTGCTGGTCGAGGAATCCGTGCTCGGCTGGAAGGAATTCGAGATGGAAGTCGTCCGTGACAAGGCGGACAACTGCATCATCGTGTGCTCGATCGAGAACCTCGATCCGATGGGCGTGCATACCGGTGACTCGATCACCGTGGCGCCAGCGCAGACATTGACCGACAAGGAATACCAGCGCCTGCGCGATGCCTCCATCGCGGTGTTGCGCAAGATCGGGGTGGACACTGGCGGTTCCAACGTGCAGTTCGGCATCAACGCCGAGGACGGCCGCGTGGTGGTGATCGAGATGAACCCGCGGGTGTCTCGTTCATCGGCGCTGGCCTCCAAGGCAACCGGGTTCCCGATCGCCAAGATCGCCGCCAAGCTGGCGGTGGGATACACCCTGGACGAGCTGAAGAACGACATTACCGGGGGGCTTACGCCGGCGTCGTTCGAGCCCACCATCGACTACGTGGTTACCAAGATTCCACGCTTCGCGTTCGAGAAGTTTCCCTCGGCTGATGCACGCCTCACCACCCAGATGAAATCGGTGGGCGAGGTGATGGCGATCGGGCGCACGTTCCATGAATCGCTGCAGAAGGCGCTGCGTGGCCTGGAAATCGGCAAGACCGGGCTCAACCCGACGGGCCTGGATATCAGTACCGAGGCGGGGTTGGCCACGCTGAAGCGCGAGTTGCGCGAACCGCGGCCCGATCGCGTGTTCCACTTGGCGGACGCGTTCCGCGCCGGCCTTTCCCTGGAAGAAGTGCATGAACTGAGTCGGGTCGACCCCTGGTTCCTGGCGGCGTTCGAGGACATCGTGCTGACTGAGGGCGAAGTGCAGGCGCAAAGCCTTACCGCTCTGGATGCAGCGCGCATTCGTGAACTCAAGCGCATGGGTTTTTCGGACGCGCGGTTGGCGGAGCTGACCGGAACCGACGAAGCGGCCATAGGTCACCTTCGTCGCACCCTGGGTGTGCGCCCGGTCTACAAGCGCGTCGATTCCTGCGCTGCCGAGTTCGCCACCACCACCGCCTACATGTATTCGACCTATGAGGAAGAGTGCGAGGCCAACCCGACCGCTCGCGACAAGATCATCGTGCTCGGCGGCGGCCCGAACCGCATCGGCCAAGGCATCGAGTTCGACTACTGCTGCGTGCATGCCGCGCTGGCGCTGCGCGAGGATGGTTTCGAGACCATCATGATCAACTGCAACCCCGAAACTGTCTCGACCGACTACGACACCTCTGACCGGCTGTACTTCGAATCGCTGACGCTGGAGGACGTGCTGGAGATTGTCGACCTCGAGAAGCCGAAGGGCGTGATCGTGCAGTACGGTGGCCAGACCCCGTTGAAGCTGGCGCGGGCGCTGGAGGCTGCCGGGGTTCCGGTGATCGGCACCAGCCCGGACAGCATCGACCTCGCCGAGGATCG
>JAPHUU010000227.1 GCA_026193555.1 Rhodanobacter sp. | reverse complement strand
TCGCGCAACTGGTACAGCGTCTGGTACGGATCGCCGAAGTGCTGCCTGCAGGCAGGCTGGGCCGTGCAACGGGCGAACTGGGCCTTCAGTGCCTGTTCGAGATTGCGCGAGAAATCCTCGCCCAGCACCAGCGGATTGGGCACCACACTGTCCAGCACCATGCTGCGCACCGCGTCCGGATAGCGCCTGAGGTATTGCTGCGCCATCCGCGTGCCGTAGGAGACGCCGATCAAGTCGACCGGCGGCGAACCGAGCGCCTGGCGCACGTCTTCCAGATCCCGGGTGGCAATGGTGGTGGTGTAATAGCGCGGATCGGCCCTCGGCTCGACCTGCTTGAGGCAATCGGCGGCGTCCGCCCGCATCTTTTCCGCGTCCAGGCTGTCCTCATCGCCGGGAGACACGTCGGCATCCGGTTCCTTGCAGCTGAGCGGATTGGAGCCCCCGGTGCCGCGCTGGTCGAGCAACAACACGTTGTGATGCGCCAGCAGTGGCTTCAATACCGAGGCCACCATGCCAGCGGAGTCGGTGGCGGCCTGACCCGGTCCACCGGCAAGGAACACCAGCATGTTCGCGTCCGCCACGTCCGCAGCGGAACGCAGCACCGCCAGCTTCAGGGCGATCCGGCGGCTGTGCGGGTCGGCACGATTCTCCGGCACCGGAAATTGTGCGCACCATGCCGCCGTGCTCAACCCGCTGTTGGGCCGCGCCAGCTCGCAGGCGGTCAGCGTCAGCGAACCGAGCTTCCAGGTCCGTGGTGGAGCGACCGGCGACGGCGGATCGACGGCAGTGTTCGCCGCAACCGCGGGTGTCGAAAGGGCTGGCGGCTTCGTGCCGAACTGGTTCCAGGCGAGGAAACCCGACACCACGACCACGGCAGCGATGCGGATAACGGTACGTCCGTTCCATGCCATGCCTGTCACTCCTCTGGCGGCGAAAAAATCGATTCGATCGGACGGTCGAACAACCGCGCCATCCGGAATGCCAGCGGCAAGCTGGGATCGTACTTCCCGGTTTCGATCGCGTTGATGGTCTGCCGCGACACATCGAGCCGCCCGGCCAGATCGGCCTGCGACCAGCCTTGATCGCCGCGCAATTCGCGCAGGCGGTTATTCATGCACGCCCTGATTCACGCCAGCGCGCCGCTGGCGCCAGTTCAGCAGCAGCCGGATGACCCCCAGGATGCCAAGACCGCCAATCATGCCGCACAGGATGCCGGCACTGGTGTCGTCGAGCCTTCCGCGCCACCACGCGACGATGACAATCATCCCGACCAGGGCGCTCAGCAGCACGATGCGATATCGCCAGTTCATCCCCGACTCGCACGCCAGGTCAGCGCCGTAGCGACGGGTCGCCACCCACCAGCGGGCCAGCCCATAGCTGCCCATCATCACCGGAAACACCCAGATCAGGATGCTGCCGTCCAGTTTCAGGGCACCGGCGGCGGCAAGGAATCCCCCGATCAGGCTCAACGCCGCAACCAGCGCCGTAACCACTCCCAGCGCCACCAGATGCGTGCGCTGCTCCAGTTCATCACTGTGCTGGATACGCCGGGCCATCAGGCCGATCAGGTAGAGCATCGGCAGCACCGGCACGAAGGCCAGCAGGGTTTTCAGCAACACGTCAGGTGTGCGTTGGGCCAGCGGCCACACCAGCAGCATCGCGGCCACGTAGACCACCAGCGCCACGGCAAGCTCGCGCTGATACTTCTTTTGTTCAGGACGGGACATCGGTCGAGCCTCCAGATCACATGTATGTAAAGGTTGCTTGACATACACGATATAGAAGGGGCTGACTAAATGTCAAGCCTCCTTTACACGAGAGTGACTGATCCAGCGCTTGCGACTCGGCATTCCCGTACTAATGTGATGAAGATCATGTTAGAAAAGTGACGCAGTTCGCAGTTTCAATGACATAATTTGTCAGGTAGGGACTACGAATGAGCCCGTTCAACGGCCAATCGCGAGGGGCAGCCAGGCTGGCCGCAAGGGCGCGGCCAGGCCGTATCGGGCTTCACTCATCAGCTGGCACGGCCCTTGCCTATGGGTTTGCAGGCAAGACTTCACAGCGGATCCATTGCGGCAAATGCTCCCGGGTCGGTCCAGCAACGCTTCAAAAGCCGTCAATCATCAACATCTCATATCCTCCAAGGAAATACGCATGAAAAAGACTCTTCTTTCCGCGGCCATGATTGCCGGCTTTGGTATGGCTGCGCTCGCCCCTATGAACGCCCAGGCAGCTTCCAGCGGCACGATCAACTTCTCCGGCAAGGTGCTCGCAGATACCTGCACGATCGCCGTCAATGGCGGCTCGACCGTTGCCTTGCCGACTGTCATGACGGCAGCATTTGGTTCCACGGTAGGAACCACGACTGGCGCAACCAACTTCACCGTTGGTCTGACCGGGTGCGATACCAATATGACGAGTGCACAAATGGCCTTCACCACCGGCGGCAACGTTGACAGCGCCACCGGCAACTTGAAGAACGCAGCCGCCAGCGGCTCGAATGTCGAGATTCAACTGCTGAGCGGCGCTTCGGTCATCAATGCCCAATCATCTGCCAATGCGCCCGCGATCGCCGTCGACACCACTGGCGCTGGTTCCACCACGCTCACGGCGCAGTACATCTCCACCGCCACCGCCACCACGGCGGGTCTCGTGACCTCGTCCGTCGGCTTCACGCTGACCTATCAGTAAGTGGGGAATCGGAGTGCCGCGGCCATGAGTCATGGTCACGGTACCTTCCTGTCAGTCGTCGCGGTGCATTGATCTCAAACGGGATACCTCGATGAAAAGCCTTCTCTGCGCGGTCCGCGCAGCCTTGATAGCGCTTTCCTTGATCGCCGGTGTCGCCAACGCCAGCGTGGTCATCGGCGGCACGCGAGTGGTGTTTCCTGCGCAGGATGGCGAAGTCACCCTGCGCCTGACCAATCGAGGCGACCGGCCCGCACTGGTCGAAGCCTGGATCGACCGAGGCAATCCCCAGTCCACGCCGGACAAAGCCGATGTGCCGTTCCTGATCACCCCACCGCTGTTCCGCATGGAGGCGCATCGGGATCAGAGTCTGCGCATCATCGCGACACAGCCGCAGTTGCCGCTCGATCGTGAGTCGCTGTTCTGGCTGAATGTGCTGGAAGTGCCACCGAAGCCCAGTGGACAAGAGATGGCCGGCAAGAACCTGCTGCAGTTCGCGGTCCGCTCGCGCCTGAAGCTGTTCTACCGACCCGCCCAGCTGACCGGTGATCCGGTGAAGGCTGCTGGCCAGATAACCTGGAAAGTGGTGCCCGCGGATCCAGGTTTTGCACTTGAGGTGCACAACCCCTCTCCGTTTCACATCACGATCGCCACGCTTTCACTGGATGTCGGTGGCAAGCACTACGTCGCGGACACCGGCATGGTCGACCCGCTCGGCGCGCTGAAGCTTGGCGTCAAGGGACTCAAGCAGGCGCCCGGCTCCGGAACATCGCTGAGCTACAGCGTCATCAATGATTACGGTGCATCGACTGCCTACAAGGGTTCGATTGCCCCATGAGCGGCGTGCGCCAGCTTCGCCCGGCGGATGGCCCGCGCGGGAGAGTGGCGCGTCGTGGCCAGGCACTTCTTTTCGCGGTGGTTGCCGCCGTGCTGGCAAGCTGGACAGTGGCCACACCGGCTGCGCCCGCGTCGGGCGCGGATGCGTCGGCAGCAGCGCTTGACGCCAGCGGTGCCGACGCCAGCTTTGATCGCAGCCTGCTGTCCGGCCAGGGTCAGAACACCACTGACCTGTCGCGCTTCGAACATGGCAACCCGGTACTACCCGGTACTTACAACGCCGACCTCTATCTCAATGGCAACTGGGTCGGGCGCGTCGACGTGCGTTTTGCTGCCGCCTCACCGGAGGCGAGCGCGACACCATGCGTGGATCGCAAGCTGCTCGACCAGCTTGGGCTGCATCCGGCGAAGCTTTCACCGGAAATCGTTTCCGGACTGCAGGACCCCGCGAGCTGCGTCGGCTTTGACAGCCTGATCCCCGGCGCCACGTTGAGCTTCGACATGGCGGCGCTTCGACTGGACGCCAGCGTGCCTCAGGCGTACCTGGGACAAATGCCGCGGGGTTATGTCAGCCCCGAGTATTGGGATGCCGGCGTGCCGGCCGGGTTGCTCAACTACAACTTCAACAGCTACCGCACGAGCAGCAGCGGGATCAGCCAGACCACCAGCTACCTTGGCTTGAATGCCGGCTTCAACATCGGTCCCTGGCATGTGCGCAACGACGCCACCGTCAATTGGCGGTCGGCCAGCGCAAGTGCTCCGGCTCGCCGCCAGTGGCACAACATAGACAGCTACGTGCAACGCGACCTGCCCTCGCTTGGCGCCCAGTTGACCGTCGGCGACACTTACACGGATGGTCAGGTCTTCGACAGCCATGAACTGCGCGGCGTGCAGCTCGCGACCGACGACCGCATGCTGCCGAACTCGATGCGTGGTTACGCGCCGCTCATCCGCGGCATCGCCAGCACGAATGCCAAGGTGACCATTCGTCAGAATGGCGTGCAGATTTACCAGACTACCGTGGCACCGGGTCCATTCACGATCAACGATCTCTACCCGACCGGCTACGGCGGGAGCCTGGATGTGACGGTCACCGAGGCAGATGGCCGTAGCCACACGTTCTCCGTGCCCTACGCGTCGGTGGCACAGTTACTGCGGCCAGGGACCACGCGATTCGACCTGGCAGCTGGCCAGTTGCTCACCCCGTCGATCTCGTCCCACCCGAACGTCGTTCAAACGACAGTGCAGCATGGTTTCAACAACCTGCTCACGGCATATGCCGGTGCCATCGCGTCGCAGGGCTACGCTGCCGTCCTGGTGGGCAGCGCGATCAACACCCGCTACGGCGCCGTTGCCTTCGATGTCACCCAGTCGCGCGCAAGCATTCCTGGCTACGGCTCGCATTCCGGCCAGAGCATGCGACTTAGCTACAGCAAGACCCTGCCGGAGACCAGGACCACCTTGTCCGTGGCAGCGTACCGTTATTCGACCAGCGGCTACCTCAGCGTGACCGATGCCGCCATCGCCCGTGACTATGCTCGCCGCGGGCTGGATGCCTTCAAGGTGGCATTGCCTTCAACCACGACATTGATCAACGGCATTCCGCTGCAAACGATACTCACACCTGCCCAGCAGTCATCACTGGCCGGCACGACCTACACCCCCCTGCTGAACACCACCGTTCTGCAGCGCCAACGCAGCAGCTTCACCCTCAGCCTGAGTCAGCGCCTCGGGGGGCATGGTGGCTCGCTCTTCGCCAACGTGACGGCCCATGACTACTGGAACCGCACAGGCACCGATACGCAGTTCCAGCTGGGCTACAACAATGTGTTCCGCCGGCTGAGCTACAGCCTCTCCGCCACTCGCTCACGCGATCAACTGGGTCGCTATGACAACCAGCTTTTCGCCAACTTCAGTATCCCGCTGGGCCACGGCGAGCACGCGCCCACACTCAGCCTGAGCGCCAGCCACGACGATACCCGTGGCTCACAGCAGCAGGCCATGGTGAACGGAACACTCGGCATCGACAATCAGTTCTATTACGGTGCCACCGCGTCCAACGGCGACGCCGGCGTCGGCCGTTCGGGCAGTGTGAATGGTGGTTACCGCAGTCCCTACGCCGTGTTCAACGCCAGCTACGGCAGCGGCAGCGACTATTCGCAATCCTCATTGAGTGCAAGCGGCGCGGTTGTCGCCCATCCCGGCGGCATCACCCTGGGCCAGCCGATGGGCGATACCGTGGGCATCGTCTACGTGCCCGATGCCGAGGGCGCGCGCGTGACCAGCGCTGCGGGTGTCCGCATTGACAGCTCGGGCTACGCCCTGTTGCCCTACCTCACGCCCTACAACCTCAACACCGTCACCATCGACCCCAAGGGCCTGCCACTGGATGTCCAGCTCGATGCCACCAGTACCCAGGTGGCTCCACATGCAGGGGCCGTGGTGATGCTGAAATTCAAGACCGAACAAGGGCGTGCGGTGATCCTCGAGGCCCACCTGAAGAATGGTGATGCCCTGCCCTTCGGTGCGGAAGTATTTGACGAAAAGGGCGTTTCGCTTGGCATGGCCGGACAGGCCGGAAAAATTCTGGCACGGGGGGTCAAACGGGATGGCCAACTGACCGCGCGCTGGCAGGACGACCAGGGTACCCCCCACACCTGTTCATTCCCGTATCGACTGACAGCGCCAGCCAGGGGCAAGCGCATGACGAGCTATCAATCAATCAACGCGACCTGCACATCGGCGATCGCAGCTCCGGGAATCCATGGATGATGGCTGGCCTTCTTTCAATTGCTGATCAGCATGCATACGGCAATGCCGAGTCACCACGTGCACTGACAAGAGTGCAAGATGCTCTCGTGGGTATACCCTCTTGCAGGTGGTTTGTGCCCAACTGCGGCCATGGTGCGCCGCGCCCCATAGTTGGCCTGCTTTGCATGCTTCTGTTGCTCGTCCTCGTCCCCACGAGCGCCAAAGCGGATTGCAGTTTTGACCGGTCCGGTGGAAACAGACATAACCCCACGTACTACACACCATCGCCCGTAAACTTCACGCTGCCCAGCACTATCACGATCCCGTTTACCCTTTCCACCAATTCAATAATCAGCACGCCCGTGTCGGCAACACCCTCGAATCCGCCACGCGTAACCTGCACGAACGGTACGAACTATGGTGTGCAAAACCTTGCCGGCGGCGCGCCGACTGGCGGAGCCAACTACATCTATCCGACATCGGTATCCGGCCTTGGCTACCAGCTGATCCACGCCAATGACCCATCCAGCTTCATGGGCCCTTACCCGACGTACACCACCACAGCCGGAAGCTCTACTTACAGTGTAGGCTCGACTTTGCAGCTGGTGCAGACCGGACCGATCGCCAACGGCAGCGTGCTGCCCGCCGGCACCTTCGCCAATTGGCAGTGGGGCAGTATCGTGCCCGAATATTTTGTACTGACCAATTCAATCACCTTTGTGGCTTCGGCGTGCAATGTCAGCTCGACCTCTCTCAACGTCACGTTGCCAACCGTCTCGACAAGCGCATTTTCGGGCAAGGACAGCACCACGGGCCCCACGCCGTTCAACATCCAGATGACCTGCCCCAGCGGATCCACAGCCACGCTGGCCATCATGTTCACGGCGTCCAGCGGCGTGCCTGCGGGATACAACAACGTGCTAATGAGCACTGGCAGTGCCACCGGACTGGGTGTGGAGTTGCGTGACGGAAACGCCAACACGGTGGTCTTCGGGAATACCACGACCGTCGGAACCACGCCGTCCGGCGCGCTATCGATCCCCTACACAGCTCAGTACCACGCCATTTCCAATACGGTCACGGCCGGCGGCGTCGCTGCCACGGCGACCTTCACCCTGTCCTATCAATAGACCGCGCCGGATCGTCGCTGCACCCTTCCGCGTCTCCCACTAGTCGTAGGTCTGGGTGACCATGCGGGCATCCGCTACACCGGCGCTGCCGGCCACCAGGTAGCCGGCAAAATACTGCAGCAGACGATCCGGCGTTGCAGCCGAAAGCCGCGTAACGGTCAACGTGTAGGCTTGCGGAACCGCAGACGTGACGCCAGAAGGACCGGCACAGGCGACGTGAGGCGATACCTGGAGACTCGAAGCACGCAGGCTCGTCATGTCGGGGCTCTGCTGGTCAATTCGACAAGTGGGTTCAACGACGGCACCGGAGAACCCGATCCGGCCATCAGACGCCCAAGCCGTCGACGTGCCCAGTGCCATCACCATGACGCATCCTGCGAAGACCCTGCCAAGCTTGCTTGCCATGTCGTGCTCCTCGTAACACTCGCGAAATCGCGTTTGCCTGAGGGGCCTTCGGCCGCAACTTGCCGGCCTTGATAGGCAGTTGGGAGGGACGTGGTGGAACTGGGAGAGTGATCACACCGTAAGTGTGATCCAGTCGACTTTTGGCATTGCTCATTGACCGACTGACTAGGATTCGCCCGATTTCGATCGGTCGCGAAAGTCGGTGCATGGCATGCCTCGCAGCCGTTCCGGATCTGCGGGCCTGATGGTTGTATCGGCGCGGCAACGCCCAACTTGATCAACGCGACGAAATATATTTCTCGCGCCGGATCTGTGATACCGGCAGGCCGAACTCCTTCAATACGGCGAATGCGGCGTCGACCATGTTCGGATTGCCGCAAAGATAGGCGATGTCGCGCTCGGCACGGGGGCCCAGCTCCACCAGCACGTCCTGCACATGCCCGCTGCGGTCGCCGGGACGCGGGGTCGCGCGCGGCTGGCGGCTGAGGCAACCGTGGAAGGTGAAGCCGGGGTGGCTGGCAGCGAACGCCTCGAACTCCTCGCCATACAGCAGTTCGACCTCGCTGCGCGCACCGTACAGCAGCACCACCTCGCGCCCGCCTCCCGCCAGCAGCTTTGCTATCTGCGGCAGCATGGCGCGGTATGGGGTGACCCCGGTGCCGGTGGCCAGCAGCAGGTAGCGCGGATGATGGTCAGCCTCCTGCAGGCAGAAGCGTCCGTAGGGGCCACTGGCGTCGATCACACCGCCCTGCGGCAGCTCGCCCAGCACCTTGGTGGCGGCACCGCCTTCGACATAGCTCACCGCGATCTCGATGCGCCCGACTTCCACCGATCCGCCCGGCGAGCTGCCGTCGCCGACAGTCGCCACCGAGTAGCTGCGCTTGGTCGCGGTGCCGTCGTCGTAATGGAAGTGGACCTGCAGGAACTGCCCCGGCTGGAAGGCCAGCGGCTGGCCATCGACCCGCTCGAACACCAGGTGGCGCACCGCCGGGGCGAGCATGAAGCCGTCGACGAGACGGAGCTGGAAGTGGTCGGCCATGGGGTACCCGGGACAGTGTGTGCGCCGGGCAAACCCGGGCGAAGGGAGACAGCCCCGTATAATAGGCGGCTTGACCCCCACGGTGCAGCCCATGTCCCCCACCCCCGCGCTTGTCGTCGACAATCTGCGCAAGACCTACAGCAATGGCGTCGAGGCCCTCAAGGGCATCTCGCTGACCGTGCAGCCCGGTGATTTCTTCGCCCTGCTCGGCCCCAATGGGGCCGGCAAGTCCACCCTGATCGGCATCCTGTCCTCGCTGGTGAACTCCACCGGCGGTGATGCACAGGTGTTCGGCATCTCGGTGAACAAGCAGCGCAACGAGGCGATGCGGCTGATCGGGCTGGTGCCGCAGGAGATCAACTTCAACCAGTTCGAAAAGCCGTTCGACATCTGCGTGAACGAGGCCGGCTTCTACGGCATCCCGCGCCGGATCGCCGCCCAGCGCGCGGAGAAATACCTGAGGGAGCTGCGCCTGTGGGACAAGGCGCACCATCAGGCGCGTGAGTTGTCCGGCGGCATGAAGCGGCGCCTGATGATCGCCCGCGCGATGATGAACGAGCCGAAGCTGCTGATCCTGGACGAACCCACCGCCGGCGTCGACATCGAGATCCGCCGCTCGATGTGGCAGTTCATCAGCGCCATCAACGCGGCCGGCACCACGGTGATCCTGACCACGCACTACCTGGAGGAGGCCGAGCAGCTGTGCCGCAACATCGCGATCATCGACCACGGCGCGATCATCCAGAACAGCACGATGAAGAGCCTGCTGGCGACCCTGGACGTGGAGACCTTCATGCTCGATCTGGCCGGGATTCCCGGCGAGCTGCCGACGATTCCGGGGGTCACCCTGCACCGCGTCGACGACCACACCCTGCAAGCGGAGATGGCGCGCAAGCAG
>JAPHUU010000266.1 GCA_026193555.1 Rhodanobacter sp. | reverse complement strand
TCCTCCTGGAAGCGGCGGAAGGCGTCTTTGGGGACAGTCATGCGGGTGTTGGGGTCGGGGGTGAAGGCCGCAATTATCGCATGGCGTCCGATGGCGTTGGCGGCACCGGATGGCTACCCGCGCCACCATGACTTCAGGCCCATGTGCTAGTCATAACTAAATACTATGATTAACCAAAGCCCAAGTGGCAGTGCAGGTGAGCCTGATGGATGACAACGCCAGCCAGTTGAAGAAGTTCCAGAAGGAGCTTTCCAGCGGTACCGTGTCGCTGGTGCTGCTGGCGGTGCTCGGCCAGTCGCGTCAGCCGATGTACGGCTACCAGATCGCCAAGCGGCTGGAGGAGGTGGGCGAGGGCGTGCTGGCCGGCAAGCAGAGTGCGCTGTATCCGGTGCTGCGCAACCTGGAGGCGGCCGGGTTGCTGGCCAGCGAAGTCGAGCCATCGGTCAGTGGGCCACCGCGCCGCTATTACCGCATCACCAAGCCGGGGCGGGAGTCATTGCGCGAGTGGGTCGCGGCATGGACTGCCACCCGCGATTCCGTTGATAACGTCTTGCAAGGAGGGGTGTGATGAACGCGCCACGAACGATTGCCGAATATCTGGAACAGCTGCGCGCTGCGTTGCGCGGTGCCGACCCGGCCCTGATCCAGGATGCGCTGTACGACGCCGAGGAACACCTGCGCGCCGAACTGGCCGAGCGGCCCGGACGCGACGAGGCGGGCATGCTCGAGCAGGTCGTCGGCAGCTATGGCGCGCCCGACGAGGTGGCCGAGATCTATCGCGACCAGGAGATCAAGATCCAGCGTGCGATCCGCCCGCCGCCGCCGCCACAACGGCGATCGCTGCTCGGGCGCTTCTTCGGTGTGGCGGCCGATGCGCATACCTATGGCGCGCTGTTTTACATGCTGCTGGCGCTGGCCACCGGCATCTTCTACTTCACCTGGGTGGTGACCGGCATCTCGCTCTCGGCCGGATTCTCGGTGCTGATCATCGGCATCCCGTTCGTCGTGCTGTTCTTCGGCAGCGTGCGCGGACTGTCGTTGCTGGAAGGCCGCATCGTGGAGGTCATGCTCGGCGTGCGCATGCCACGCCGACCGCCGTACCCGGCGCAGCAGGGCGTGCCGCTGCTGCAGCGTATCGGTGCCATGTTCACCGATGCGCGCAGTTGGAGCACGTTGTTCTACATGCTGCTGATGCTGCCGCTGGGCATCGTGTATTTCACGTTTGCCGTGACCTCGCTGAGCGTGTCGCTGGGTCTTGCCCTTGCCCCTGTGATCAAGGCGTTCGGGTTCAACGTGATCAACATGGATGTCGACGGCTACCGCTATGGCACCCCGGGCTGGGCCGGCACCCTTGCCCTGTCCCTGCTCGGCATCGTGCTGCTGTTCGCCACGCTGCATCTGGTGCGCGGGATCGGTCGCCTGCATGGCCAGATCGCCAAGCATCTGCTGGTGGCCAGCGCGGCCGAGTGAGCGGCATCGGGATGATGCCGGACCCGCTCTGTGGGTCGCGCCCGGATCTGCCGGAGGCCCAGGTCTGTGCCCACTGGGCGGTTGCAGGAGTCGCCGTGGCAGGAGTCCCGAGGCTCAGAATTCGTCGGTGAACTCGATGCCCGCATCACGCTCATTGGCGAGTACTTCGGCGCAGCCGCGCACGGTGTCGGCGAGTTCGTCGTCCGTCGCCTCGACCTCGATGCAATAGACGCGTCCCTCGATGTCGCTGACCGAATCTCTGGAGCTGGAGTCGTCACGCATGCCCGACATCAGGTCGTCGAGTTCCTCGACGTGTTCGATGCCGCTGATGCCGTGCAAGCCGGTGATGACGGCGTCGGCATCGGCGCGATTGCCGATCAGGCGGAAACGAACCATGGTCATCGCCATACTCCCGGATCTGGTGTGGGTTGCGATCATTGCAAGCAGCGCGCATTCGATAAGTGATGCCGCCGCATGGCGCTCCCGGTAGCTGCAACGGCTACCATGGCAAGCTCGTTTTCATTCACCCGGGGCGCGACCATGCGCAAGACCTACGACCGCGACTATTTCGACAAGTGGTATCGCGACCCGCGGCATGCGGTGGGTTCGCCGGCCGAGCTGAAGCGAAAAGTGGCGATGGTGGTGGCACAGGCTGAGTACTACCTCGGCCGGCCGATCCGCAACGTGCTCGATGTGGGCTGCGGCGAAGCCGGCTGGCGCGCGCCGCTGCGCTCGCTGCGCCCGGGCATCGCCTACCGGGGGCTGGATGCCAGCGAGTATGCGGTGGCGCGCTACGGCCGCAGCCGCAACATCGGTCTGGCCCGTTTCGGCCAGCTGGAACAGCTGCGCTTCGATACCCGCTTCGACCTGATCGTGTGCACCGATGTGCTGCACTACCTGAAGCCGGCCGAGATCCGTGCCGGCCTGATCGGCATCGGCGAGATGCTCGAAGGGGTTGCTTTTCTCGAGGTGTTCACCAGCCGCGATGACGTGGCTGGCGATCACCACGGCTTTGTCTCGCGGGCGCCGGCCTGGTATCTGCGCGAGTTCGGTCAGGTGGGCTTGTTGCCCTGCGGTTCGCACTGCTACCTCGGGCCACGGCTGGAGCGGCATATCGCCGCGCTGGAGCGGGCACAGCTGCCGGTGTGAGGGTGGAACGGGGAACGGGGAACG
>JAPHUU010000031.1 GCA_026193555.1 Rhodanobacter sp. | reverse complement strand
GGCGTGCGCGCGGCCCGCTCGCCGTGGATCGCCACGCTCGACGGCGACGGCCAGAATGATCCGGGCGATATCCCCAAATTGCTGGCGGCCCGCGATGCGGCATCGGATATCCGCTTGTTCGCCGGCTGGCGCACCACCCGCCGCGACAGCTTCAACAAGCGCATTTCCTCGAAGGTTGCCAACGCGGTGCGCTCGCGCATGCTGCGAGACGCCACGCCGGATACCGGCTGTGGTCTGAAGCTGTTCGATCGCGAGGTGTTCCTGCGGCTGCCCTACTTCGACCACATGCATCGTTATCTTCCGGCACTGGTCAAGCGCGCCGGCTTCAGCAGCCAGAGCGTGCCGGTCGGCCATCGCCCGCGCATCGCCGGCGTGTCCAAGTACGGCATGCTGGATCGGCTGTGGGTGGGTCTGGCCGATCTGCGCGGCGTGGCGTGGCTGATGCGGCGCGCCAAGGTGACCGCAGTCGAGGAGCTGTAGACGGCCCCACCTGGGCTGGGTGCTGGCGTATGCTTGGACTCCCCACGCGGGGTCGTCGCCATGAGCATTGTCATCAAGCGTGTCTACGAGCCGGCTGTTCCAGCCGACGGCTACCGGGTGCTGGTCGATCGCCTGTGGCCGCGCGGGATTCGCAAGGACGCCCTGCCGCTGGATCTGTGGGCGAAGGAGCTGGCGCCGTCGACTGCCCTGCGTCAGTGGTTCGGCCATGCGCCGAGTCGATGGGATGCCTTTCGGCATCGCTATGCGGCGGAACTCGATGAGCTGGCCCCGCACTGGCGTCCGCTGGTGGCGCAAGCCACGCGGCACACGGTCACGCTGCTCTATGCGGCGCGCGACGGCGATCTCAACCATGCGGTGGTGTTGCAGGCGTATCTGCAGAACTGGCAACGCATGCACGGCCCGCGCTGAGCGACGGTGGTCGCACTCAGGATGATCGCAGCGGTGTCGCCGTGGCAGTTTTCGACCAGCCAGCCAGCGACTCACGCGCCTGCGCGCGGCCGCGATCGATCAGCTCGCGTGCACGATAGAACTCGTAGGCGCTGGCGATATTGCGCGGCAGCTGGATCAGCAGGTCGGGCTCGCAGTCGGCCAGGCGCAGCCGTGCCAGGTTGGCCTGCATCAGATCCATCGCCTGGGTCAGCGTCTCGAACGTACCGGGCTCGCGTGGCTGGCTCACGCCGTGCCCGAGCAGGCGGCCGACGAACTCGCCGATCCGGTGGCGATAGCTGGCATCGGCGATCGCGTCCGCTGCGTCATGCTCCGGTGCTATCGCGGTCTCCGATGGGCCATCCATGCTCACCGCCACCACATAGTCGGCGCCGCGCCCGGTCAGCGGGGTCACCGGCACCGGATTGAGCAGGGCGCCGTCGATCAGCCGATAGCCGTCGACGATGCGCGGCCGGAACACGGTGGGGATTGCGATCGAGGCGCGAATCGCGTCGAACAGGGAGCCACGGGTCAGCCACACCTCCTGTTCGCGATCGAGATCGGTGGCCACCGCGGTGAACGCCATCGGCAGTTCCTCGATCTGGGTATCGCCGATCAGCTCGCGCAGGGTACCGATGATCCGCTCGCCCTTGATCAGGCCGCCACCGGAAAATGTCCAGTCGAGCAGCCGCAGCACGTCCAGCCGGGCCAGCGCGCAGACCCAGTCGCGATACACGTCCAGTTTGCCCATCGCATGGATGCCGCCGATCAGTGCGCCCATCGAGCAGCCGGCAATCGCCACGATCTCGAAGCCCTGGTGCTCGATCTCTTCGATCACCCCGATATGCGCCAGGCCCTTGGCACCGCCCGCGCCCAACGCCAGCGCCACCGTCGGCTTGCCCCGTGCGCCGGCCACGGCCGGGGAAGCGATGTCGGCAGCAGTGAAGTCATCAGGGCTCATGGGAAAGGTCCGGTCGCGAAGTACATACGCTGTGGATTCCGTGGCATGCCGCTGCCGACAGCCATCGTTGCAGCTTCGGAATCAGCCGCGTCAGCGCAAAGATCATTGCACCTCGCGCGCCGCCGGTTAGGATGAAGCTCGACCAGACCCACCGCAAGTTCCGGAGAACCAATGCGCCACCCTGATGAATCCCATTCCCGGCGCATCCCGGCCGCCGCCGCGCGAGCATCCGAATGACTTGGCAGGCGTGGGCCACGGTGGTGGTGATCGCCACGGCGATGGCGCTGTTTGCCAGTGAAAAGGTGCGCATCGATCTGGTGGCGCTGATGACGCTGGCCGTGCTGGTGATCCTGGGCATCGTCACACCTGTTGAGGCACTATCCGGCTTCAGCAATGAAGCCACGGTGACGGTCGCGGCGATGTTCGCGCTGAGCCTGGGCATCGAGCGCTCCGGTGCACTGGAGCCGCTGACCCGGCTGCTGATGAAGATTCGCAAGCCCTGGTTGCTGACCCTCGCCATCATGCTGGTGATCGCCCCGCTCGGTGCCTTCATCAAGAACATCGCGCTGGTCGCCACGTTCCTGCCGCTGGTGCTGCGCGTGTGCCAGCGCACGCATACCTCGCCGGCCCGCGTGTTGATGCCGATGGCATATGCGGCGCAGATGGGCGGCGTGTGCACGCTGATCGGCACCTCCTCCAACCTGCTTGCCGACAGCCTGGCGCAGAAACACGGCATGTTGCCGATCGGCGTGTTCGAGATGACGCCGTTGGGTGCGCTGCTCGGGGTCGCCGGCATCACCTACCTGATGCTGTTCGGTCGCTGGCTGCTGCCTGCGCACATCGACGCGCGGCAGCCGGAAGAGCTGGAGATCGGCAAGTACGTCACCGAACTGGAAGTGCCCGCCGAGTCGCCGTTGATCGGCAAGATGATCGCCGACGCCAAGCTCGGCGAAAAATTCGGCGTGTTTCCGCTGGAGCTGTTGCGTGGCGAGCGACGCATGTGGTCGCCGCGTTCGCAACAATTGGCCGCGGGCGATGTGCTGCTAGTGCGCGGCGACTGGGACAAGATCGAGGAATTTCGTCGTGGCGCCAGGCTGCGCAACGCGCCGGAGCGGCATTACGCCCAGGGCGACGAGCAGCCCCGCGTGCTGACCGAAATGATCGTCGCTCCGGCCAGCTCGATCGAGGGCCGGCGCTTCGCCGAATCGGGTATCGGCTGGCGCTACAACGCCACCCTGCTGGCGATCCACCGCCGCGGCGAAGTGCTGCGCGACAAACTGAGCGACGTCAGCCTGGCCGTCGGCGACGTCTTGATGCTGCTGGTCGACGAGGATCGCATGGCGCGGCTGCGCGGCGAGGAGGCCTTCATCGTGCTGAGCGAGCGCGAGGACGCGCGCCGGACGCCGAGCAAGGCGCTGGTGGCGGTGGGGATCATGGCCGCGGTGGTGCTGATCTCCGGCCTGCACTGGCTGCCGATCCCGATCGCCGCAATCTGCGGCGCGACCGCGATGGCGCTGACCGGCTGCTTCGGCCGCAAGGACGTCTACGAGGGCGTGGACTGGAAGATCATCATCCTGCTCGGCGCGATCCTGCCGCTGGGTATCGCGATCGAGAAGACCGGCCTGTCCACCACTGTGGTGCAGCTGAGCATGGGCCTGGTCGGCAATCACGGGCCGCTCGCCGCGCTGCTGATGATCTATCTGCTGACCGCCCTGCTCACCGAACTGATGGGCCACAACCCGTCGGTGGTGCTGATGGTCGGCATCGCGGTGTCGGTGGCGCATGCGGTGCATGCCGATGCCCGCCCGTTCGTGGTGGCGGTCGCGTTTGCCGCGGCCACCTCGTTTGCCACTCCGGTCGGCTATCCCACCAACACCATGGTGTATTACGCCGGCGGCTACCGCTTCATCGATTTCATGAAGGTCGGCATTCCGCTGATCCTGATCTTCTGCGCCTTGTCGATGTGGCTGATCCCGCACTTCTGGCCGTTCCACCCGGTGCATTGATTCCCCTCTCCCCCGAGGGGAGACG
>JAPHUU010000149.1 GCA_026193555.1 Rhodanobacter sp. | reverse complement strand
ATTTCCGCGATGTAGGGGGCATCCACTTCGATCGGCTGTTCGTGCGCATGGGCGTGGTTGGGCTCGGCGATCGCCTGCTGATATTCCGCCTTGGTGATGTACTGATGCCGCAGCATCTCGCGCAGCACCCAGTTGCGTCTGGCAATCGCGCGGGTCGGATTGTTGATCGGATTGACTGCCGAGGGGAGCTGGAACGTCGATGCGATGAGTGCGCATTCGGCCACGGTCAGTTGATTCAGCGTCTTGCCGTAATAGTAGGCGGCGGCCGCACCCACGCCATAGGAACGATGTCCCAGAAACATCTTGTTGAGATACAGCTCGAGAATCTGGTCCTTGCTGAGCTCGTGCTCGATGCGCAAGGCGATGAAGATCTCGGTGAGTTTTCGCGAATAGAGTTTTTCCGGGCTGAGGAAGAAGTTCCGCGCAACCTGCTGGGTGATCGTTGAGCCACCCGGACCCTTGTCGCCGCCGGTCACGATGACGTGCCAGCCGGCACGGGCGATACCGTGCCAGTCCACGCCGGGGTGATGATAGAAATCCGCATCCTCCGCCGAAAGCACCGCGTGCTTGAGGCGGGCGGGCACGTCAGCGATGGTTACCGGTATGCGACGAGTCTCGCCAAAGCTGGCGATCAGCTTGCCGTCCGCGCTGAGCACACGCAGTGGCACCTGCATGTGGTAGTCCTTCAGTACCGTCACCGACGGCAATCGGGGGGCTAAAAGCCAATATGCGACCCCAACTGCGACAACTGCCAGGAGCAAACCGGAAAAGGCCAGGATCAGTGCCCAGCGTAACAAACGCTTCAAAATTTGCATGGTGTGAGGATAGCGAGACCTGAGTCAAAACATGCCAGAGTATAGATGTAGCAGTATCCGGTGCATGAACCCCGGTTGGCCAAGCAAGACTTGCGCCGCGGGGAGGCAATCGTTCAAATGTGGTGGACATCACGCCAATTACTTGAGAAAGTTCGCGTAGACCGTTGCCATTACGCCATTTTTTCGATTTAATGCCACTGCGCATCTCGCCAGAACTCTGGTTGCGGGCGTTAGCGGCAAGGGGGAGATACCGTGGGGCTCTTTACACCCAAGAAGCCAGCGCTGATTGGCGTCGACATCAGTTCGACCGCAGTCAAGCTGCTGCAGCTAAGTCAAGCGGGCGGGCGATATCGCGTGGAGCACTATGCGGTCGAGCCACTCCCGCCGAATGCCGTTGTCGAAAAGAACATCGTCGAGGTCGAGGCGGTGGGCGACGCGATCCGGCGCGCGCTTGCGCGTTCGGGCTCGAAACTCAAGCATGCAGCGGCAGCGGTCGCGGGGTCAGCGGTGATCACCCGCATCATCCCGATGTCCAGCGACCTGTCTGAAGACGATCTGGAGGGGCAGATCCAGGTCGAGGCCAACCAGTACATCCCCTATCCGATCGACGAAGTCAGCCTCGACTACGAGGTGGTCGGGCAGGTACGCGACAACCCCGAAATGAACAACGTGCTGCTGGCGGCTTCGCGTACCGAAAATGTCGACATGCGCGTCGCCGTGCTGGATCTCGGTGGGCTCACCGCCAGTGTGATCGACGTCGAGGCGTTCGCCATGGAGAACGCCTTCGCCATGGTGGCCGACCAGCTCAATGTCGGGCGAGATGCGTTGGTGGCGGTGGTCGATATCGGCGCCACCATGACCACGCTCTCCGTCTTGCGCAACCAACGCACCATTTATTCGCGCGAACAGGTGTTCGGTGGCAAACAGCTCACCGACGAGATCATGCGCCGCTTCGGGTTGTCCTATGAGGAGGCCGGTCGCGCCAAGCGCAAGGGCGGTCTGCCGGAATCCTACGAGACCGAGGCGCTGGAACCTTTCAAGGAGTCGCTGATCCAGCAGATCAGTCGCCTGTTGCAGTTTTTCTTTGCCGGCAGCGAATACAGCAAGGTGGACCAGGTTGTGCTGGCCGGGGGCTGTGCTTCGATCGAAGGGCTTGGTCCCATGCTGGAGGAACAGCTTGGCGTGCCCTGTATCGTCGCCAACCCGCTGGCACGCATGTCGCTGTCGCCCAGAGTGCAGGCCCAGGCGCTGGCCCAGGATGCGCCTTCGCTGATGATAGCGGTCGGTCTCGCCCTGAGGAGTTTCGACTGATGGCACACGTCAATCTACTTCCGTGGCGCGCCGAACGGCGCAAGCTTCGCGAACGCGAGTTCTACATGCAGCTCGCCGCCTCGTTCGTGGTGGGATTGGGCATCCTGCTGGTGTGGGTGTTCTGGATGGATCAGCGCATCGACAACCAAAACGAGCGCAATACCTATCTGCAAACCGAGATAAAGCAGCTGGACGTGCGCATCGCCAAGATCAAGGATCTGGAAAAAGTGCGGCAGCATCTGCTGGCGCGCAAGCAGATCATCGAACAGTTGCAGGCAGATCGTTCGCAAATGGTGCATCTGTTTGACGAGCTGGTCAGGACGATACCCACCAGTGCGCGTCTGACCGGCCTCAAGCAGAGTGGTCAGGCCATGACACTCGATGGTGTGGCGCAGTCGAATGCCAGCGTCGCCGAGTACATGCGCAATATCGAGGCATCGCCGTGGATGGGACATGCCGATCTGCGCAAGACCGAGAACAGCCACAATGCGACGCGCATGCCGTATGTCTTCGGTCTCAATGTGGCGCTGAGCCGACCGAAACTCGATGAAACCCACGCCGGCGCCGGCCCGACGCCTGCCACTGCCGCCAAGGCGACAACCGGTGCTTCCTCGAAACTGGCCGCCTCGCCCGGCACACCCATGACCGCCAAGCCCGCGAGTGCGATGGCTGCAGGAGGAACCAAGCCATGAAGTTCCTCGATGATATCCGCAACCTCGATCGCAACAATGTCGGTGGCTGGCCGCAGTCGATCAAGTTGTTCTTCACCGGCCTGCTCTGCGCGGTTGTCCTCCTGATGGGCTGGTACTTCTACGTCAGCGACCAGCAGGACAGCCTGAGCACGCTGGCCGGCAAGGAAGCGCATCTGAAGCAGGAGTTTTCCACCAAGCAGGCCAAGGCGGTCAACCTCGAGGCATTGCAGCAGCAGCTCGATGAGATGCAGGACATGTTGCGACAGTTGCTGCGTCAGCTGCCGAGCAAGACGGAAATGCCCGAACTGCTGGTGGACATTTCGCAGACAGCATTGTCGGCCGGACTGGAAACCGAATTGTTCGAGCCGGGCCGGGAAACGCCGAAGGACTTCTATTCCGAACAGCCGATCACGCTGCGCATGACTGGCACCTATCACCAGTTTGGTGCGTTCATCAGTGGTGTTGCATCGCTGCCCCGCGTGGTCATCCTCACCCTGCACGATGTTTCGCTGACGCCGAAAGCGCCGACCAAGGGGGAGGCGGTAAGTGGCCAGCTGGTTCTTCAGGGCACGGTAAAGACCTACCGGTATCTGGATGACGAAGAAAGCGGAAATGCACCTGCAGGCGCCAGCAAGGGGGTGCGGAAATGAACAGAGTTGCCGCCAACAAGATGACTCTCGTGATCCGGCTGTTGTCGATTTTCGTTGCGGCGTTGATCCTCGGCGGCTGCACCAAGGGGATGTCGGATCTGCGCAATTGGGTTGCGCTGGAAAAGGCCAAGAAGGGCCAGCCGATTCAGCCTTTGCCGGTGATCAAGACGTTCGAGACCTTCAAGTACGATGATCAGGATCGACGAGATCCATTCAGTCCGAGTACGGTCGAAATGCAGACCACTGATGCAGGCACCGCCGGCCCGCGGCCGGACGCGGGGCGGGCCAAGCAGCCCCTCGAAATGTTTGCGCTGGACAGCCTGAGGATGGTCGGTACCGTGGGCGTGGGTGCGAACATGGAAGTCTTGATCAAGGACCCGGGTGGTGTCATCCATCGCGTCCATAGCGGTGAGTACATGGGCCAGAATTACGGGCATATCACTGCCATCAGCGAGGACCATATTGATCTGGTCGAGCTGGTATCCAACGGTAATGGTGGCTGGATGGAACGTCCGGCCAGCATCGCGCTTGCCGCGCAATAGGAAATACAGGGGCTGATGCAATGACCAACCAAATCCAATCCGTTCGGGGCAGTGTCATGCGCCATGCGAGTCGCTACATTTTGATGGGCCTGCTGCTTGCCGGCACCACCTGGGCCAGTGCTGCCATGGCGGCCACTACCACGCTGAAAAACATCCGCTATGAAGCGTTGCCAGGTGGCAACGTCGAATTGCACATGGATTTCAGTGGTGGCCCGGTGCCGCAGCCGCGAATATTCACCACCGGCAACCCGCCACGCATCGCGATCGACTTTGCCAATACCGACAACGCGGCGCCGCGTCATCTGGACATCGGCAAGGGTTCGACTTCCGGTGTGTCGGCGGTGGAGGCCGGCGGTCGTACCCGGGTGATCGTTGAATTGATGCGTGAGTCGACCTATCGCTCCCGCGTCGATGGCGACAGCCTGGTGCTGACCGTCAACAACGGCACAGCGGATCAGGCGGTCACCACGGTGGCGACGATCGATCCGTCCAAGGCGTTGCCTTCCACGATGAGCGGCCCGGCAATCTCCAACATCGACTTCCGCCGCGGCCCGAATGGCGAGGGCCGCGTGCTGATCAGCTTCAGCGGCAGCGGTGCAAATGCCGAGATGACCCGCCAGGGCGACAACGTGATGGTCAAGATCGATCACGCCAACCTGCCACCCAATCTGGCGCAGCGACTGGATACGCTGGACTTCGCCACGCCGGTGCAGTCCATCGTCACCCGTGCGGGCAAGGGCGGCGGCGCCCAGTTGGAAATCGCGGTCAAGGGCGACGTGGAAACCTCCGCGTATCAGACGCCTGAGCAGTATGTGGTCGAAGTCGCGCCGAAAAAGGCCGGTGCCAAGGCTGATGCACTGGCGAAACCGGGACAGGAACCCAGCTACAACGGCAAGCGCGTCACATTCAATTTCCAGGACATCCCGGTGCGCTCGGCGTTGCAGCTGATCGCTGATATCTCGGGGCTCAATCTGGTCGCATCGGACAGCGTCGGCGGCAGCGTCACCCTGCGGCTGGTCAATGTGCCGTGGGACCAGGCGCTGGACGTGATCCTGCGCGCCAAGAGCCTCGACAAGCGCCGCAACGGCAACGTGATCTGGGTAGCACCGCAGGCCGAACTGGCAAAATACGAGCAGGACGTCGCGGATGCAAAGCTGAAGGCACAGGATACGGCCGAACTGGTTACCGCCTATGTGCCGATCAGCTACGGCAAGGCCTCGGAAATTGCCACGCTGCTGACTACCGGCAGCAAGCAGGGAGGCGGTGGCGGTGGCGGTGGCGCCAATACCAGTCGCGGCTTCCTGTCACCGCGCGGCAGCGTTTCGTTCGATGTCCGTACCAACACCTTGTTGCTGAACGACACGCCCGAGAAGATCAAGCAGATCCGTGACCTGATTGCCGTGCTCGACAAGCCGGTGCAACAGGTGCTGATCGAATCGCGCATCGTGGTGGCCACCGACAACTTCACCCGCGACCTGGGTGCGAAGTTCGGCATCCAGGGGCGTCAGAACAATACCCAGTTCCAGAATGCCGCGGCCGCCGGTCCAAGCCTGGCCGCCGGTCTCGGTGGCGGCAACGTGGTCTCCATCGGAGGCAAGGACAATGGCAACGGGACGGCCGGCGGGCTCAACGTCAACCTGCCCGCACAGGCGGCAACCGGCAGCTTCGGCCTGGCCATCCTTGGCGCCAACTACGCACTTGACCTGGAGCTTTCCGCGGCACAGACCGAGGGCACCGGTGAGGTCATTTCCAGCCCGCGGGTGATCACCGCCAACCAGCAGGAAGCAGTGATCCGCCAAGGCCAGGAGATCGGCTACGTCACCTACCAGAACAGCACCGGTGGCGGCGCGGGCAGCGGCACGGCCACCGTGGCCTTCAAGGATGCGGTGCTGGAGCTGAAAGTGACGCCGACCATCACCGCCGACAATCGCATCTACCTGATGATCAACGTCAAGAAGGATGCGTTGGCTGGCTACGTGACGGTACCGGGCAGTGGTCAGGTGCCGACCATCGACACGCGCGAGATCAATACCTCGGTGCTGGTCGACAATGGGCAGACCGTCGTGCTCGGCGGCATCTACGAGGTCAACAAGTCCAACACGGTCTCCAAGGTACCGGGGCTGGGTGATATCCCGGGTATCGGGGTGCTGTTCCGCAATACTTCGCGCAGCAACACCAAGGCCGAGCTGCTGATCTTCGTGACGCCGCGGATCCTCAGCGACACGCTGCAGTAACTCCGGCAGCAAGCGGAAGCAAAAGAGGCGGCCTTGGTCGCCTCTTTTTTTTGCCAATGCGACGCGTTTCATGGTGGGAATAAACTTTCAGGCGCGATGATGGTCTGAGAGACGCAGCCGGATCCCCGGGCCCATGGCTCCAGCACGGATCCAGCGGTTTCACGTCGACCACGGAATCACCCTCATGGATATGCCCGAACCCCAACCCCTGACCGAGCTTCAGCTGGCCTTCGCGCAGCTGAGGGAACAGTTGCAGCGCTGCATCATCGGCCAGCCCCATCTGATCGACTGCCTGCTGATTGCGCTGCTCGCTGACGGTCATCTGCTGGTCGAGGGCGCACCTGGCCTGGCCAAGACCACGGCAGTCAAGGCATTGGCCTCACGGATACACGCCGACTTCCACCGAGTTCAGTTCACGCCCGACCTGCTGCCGGCCGATCTCACCGGCACCGACGTGTTCCGCCCGCAAAGTGGGAGCTTCGAATTCGAGCGCGGCCCCCTGTTCCACAACATCGTGCTGGCTGACGAGATCAACCGCGCGCCGGCCAAGGTGCAGTCGGCGCTGCTGGAAGCGATGGCCGAGCAGCAGATCACCGTCGGTCGCAGCACTTGGCACTTGCCCGAGCTGTTCATGGTGATGGCGACCCAGAATCCGATCGAGCAGGAGGGCACTTTCAACTTGCCGGAAGCCCAGCTCGACCGCTTCCTGATGCATGTCACGATCGGCTATCCGGATGCGGTGTCCGAACTGGCCATCCTGAAGCTGGCGCGCAAGCAGGCCAGCCAGCGCGCGCATCCGGTCGCCGCCCCGTCCACGATGCTGACCCAGGCCCAGGTTTTCGCGGCGCGCGATGCCGCGATGGCGGTACACATGGCGCCGGCCCTGGAGGAATACCTGACCCAGCTGGTGCTGGCGACCCGTGATGCCGGACGTTACGGCGCCGAGCTGAAACGCTGGATTGCCTGGGGCGGCAGTCCGCGGGCCACGATCGCACTGGATCGTTGCGCACGAGCGCGGGCGTGGCTGCTCGGGCGTGATTATGCCTTGCCCGAAGACGTGCACGGGGTCGCGCATGAAGTGCTTCGTCATCGGGTATTGCTCAGCTACGAGGCAGAGGCCGAAGGCGTGCGGCCCGACCGGGTGATCAGCCGCCTGCTGGACCTCGTGCCGCTGCCGTGAACATCGTCAGCCAGGCATCCACCGATGGCGATGGGCGCAGCCGGGTTTCGCTGGGCGAGTTGATCGGGTTGCGACAGCGCGTCACGCGTGCGAAGCCGTTGGCGATGGTCAGCCGATCCGCGCGTTCCGGGCAGCAGTCCAGCCGTCTATATGGTCGAGGCATGGACTATGCCGAGTCGCGTGTCTACCAGGCGGGTGATGATGTTCGCCGGCTTGATTGGCGACTGACCGCGCGCAGCGGCAAGTTGCATACCAAGCTGTTTCAGGAGGATCGCGAGGGCTGTCTGCTGATCCTGTTCGATACCCATGCCAGCATGCAGTTCGGGACCCGCAGGCGATTCAAGTCAGTGCAGGCCGCGCGCGCCGCCGCCTTTGCCGCATGGTACGCGGCACGCGCCGGTGAGCGGGTCGGCATCATGGCCTTCGGCAGGGCCGAGCAGTTGCTGCGCCCGCAGGCGGGGACGCGCGGTGCCTTGGCGATATGTGGTGCGCTGGCGAACTGGGATGCAACATCGCCTTCCTCCCAACGGGTCGAGCCGCTCGGCGATGCCGTGACCCGCGCCGGACGCCTGCTGCATGGCGCCAGTCGCGTTCTGCTGGTCAGCGATGGCTTCAGCTGCGATGCACCGGCGCGCGCGCGATTGCTGGGGCTCACCCGGCATGCCGCACTCGGTGTGCTGGTGATCGCGGACGTGCTGGAGCGTGGGACGGTGCGGCCGGGACGCTATCCCGTTGAACATGCGGGTGAACGCAGCGAGGTATTGCTGGAGAGTGAACGTCAGCGCTCGGAATTCCAGCAGGCGCTTGGGGCCGGCCCGGCGCGGTTGTCGCAGATGGCGGGTTCGCTGGGTCTGCGCTGCAGTGAAGTGGACACCGCCGCGGAGCCGTTCGAACAAGTGGCCAGCCTGCTCGGCATGCCGAGGCCCGCACGATGATCTTGCCTGCACCCTCAGGTCACCAGCTTCCGGCAGCGCCGGGTCCGATCCTGCGCGACATTCACCTGCCACCGGAGCCGTCCTGGTGGCCGCCCGCCCCCGGCTGGTGGCTGCTGGCGGGGGTGTTGCTGCTGGCGTTGCTGGCTGCAGCATGGCGCTGGTGGCGGTACCGACGCCTGGCTATGCGGCGACAGCGCGTGCTGGCCGAGGTGGATCGCCTCGCGACCCAATATCGGCTCGATGGCGACAAGCGGTTGCTGGCCGGAGGATTGCACCAGTTGCTGCGCCGAGTCGCGCGCCAACAGGATGCATCCGCCGCGCAGCACTCCGGTTCCGTCTGGCAAGGGATTCTGGCCCGGGTGCCGGTGGACGTGTCGACACTGGATCGGCTGCTGTTGCTGGAGCTGGCGATTTATCGCCCGTCGCCGGAGTTCGATGAGGAGGCTGCCATGACCGCTGTACGGCAGTGGCTGCGACTGGCGCTGCGACCGGCGGCTTGGCGTCCGCTGCCCACGGAGCATGCCGATGCTTGAGTTCGCCTGGCCATGGGTGACCCTGCTGCTGCCGTTGCCATGGTTGCTGCGGCGCTGGATGCGGCGCGCCGCACCGGAACAGGCCCTGCACCTGCCGCAACCCGGCCTGCAGTTGACGAAAGCGGGGGACAGCACACGCCATGGCACCGCGTCCTGGATCCTCGTGCTGGCCTGGCTGTCCCTGGTTGCCAGCGCGGCACGACCGCAATGGGTCGGGCCACCACAGGCGCAGCAGCGCAGCGGTAGGGCGCTGATGCTGGCGGTGGACCTGTCCGGCAGCATGCAGACCCAGGACATGGAACTGGCAGGCCAGCCGGTCAGCCGATTCGGTGCGGTCGAGGCGATCGCCGGCGACTTCATCGCTCGCCGCAAGGGCGACGAGATGGGTCTGATCCTGTTCGGCAGCCAGGCGTTTCTGGTCACGCCCCTGACCTATGACCTGTCGGCGGTGAAGGCGCAACTGCAGGGTGTGGCGGTGGGGCTGGCTGGCACCGAAACCGCCATCGGCGATGCGATCGCGGTCGCCGTGAAGCGCCTTTCGGCATTGCCGGAACAGGCGCGGGTATTGGTGCTGCTCACCGATGGCGTCAACAACGCAGGCAACATCACACCGCGTCAGGCGGCGCGTGCAGCCGCTGCCGCCGGCGTGCGCATCTACACGATCGGCATCGGTGCCACGCAGATGCGCGTACCGGGATTCTTCGGCAGCCAGACCGTCAACCCCTCGGCGGACCTCGACGCCGACATGCTGACTGGCATCGCGAAGGAAACCGATGGCCGTTTCTTCCGCGCCACCGACACCAGCGAGTTGGCCGACGCCTATCGCGCGATTGACGCGCTGGAACCCATGCCGCAGCACGGCCCGACACTGCGACCGCGCCACGAGTTGTTCCGCTGGCCCTTGCTCATCGCCATCGTGCTGCTGTTGCTGGTGGTCCTGCCGCGACAGTGGGTCAACGTGCGGGAGCGGGTCGCATGAACGAGGCACTGCAGCAGTTTCATTTCCTGCGGCCGTGGTGGTTGCTTGCGCTTGCGCTGCTGCCGCTGATCGCCTGGCTGGCGATGCGACAGGGTCAGGCGCAGCGACAGCTGGCGCGATTGGTCGACGCCGATCTGTTGCCGCATCTGTTGAGCGGGCGTGCCGGCAGCCGACAGGTGCCGACGTGGCTGTTCATGGCGGGTTGGACGCTGGCGGCGCTGGCCCTGGCCGGGCCTAGCTGGAATCGGGTCGCCCAACCGCTGTACGCAAGCAGGCCGGCGCAGGTGGTGGCGATCTCGCTTTCCCAGCACATGTTGGCGCGCGATGTGGCGCCCAGTCGACTCGACCGGGCCATCTACAAGGCACATGATCTGCTCGCCAGCAACCGCGATGGCTTGAATGCGCTGATCGGCTATGCCGGCGAGGCCTTCGTGGTGGCGCCGTTGACCTCCGACGCCGACAGCCTGGGCGCCCTGCTTGATGCGATGGCTCCGGACACCATGCCGGTGGATGGCAACGATGCGGCGCTGGCGATCCAGCGTGGCGTGGCGTTGATTCATGACGCCAATGCCAAGACCGGTTTGTTGGTGCTGATCACCGACCAGGCCGATGCCGCGGCCGACGTCGCAGCGCGCAAGGCCAACCAGGCCGGCGTGCGGGTCTCGGTGCTGGGCGTGGGCACGCACCAGGGTGGTCCGGTGCCGCAGCCAGAGGGCGGGTTTCTGCACGACGCGCAAGGTCACATGGTGCTTGCCGGGCGTGCTGATGCCGCGCTCGCTGCGCTCGCCGCCGCCGGTGGTGGCCGCTATGTTCCGATGACCGCGGATCAGGCCGACATCACGGCGCTGCATGCCGAGCTGCGCGCCGGACCGGCGACGCAGGTGCATGGCGAGGTCGGAGACAACTGGCAGGATCGCGGCCCGTGGCTGTTGCTGCCGCTGTTGCTGATTGCGGCCTCGGCATTCCGCCGTGGCTGGCTGGTGTTGCTGGCGCTGGTACTGTTGCCCCTCCTGCCCGGTCGCGCCCACGCCGTCAGCTGGACCGACCTGTGGCAGCGGCCGGACCAGCAGGCGCTGCAGGCATTGCGCCGGGGTGAGCCGGGCAAGGCGCTGCAGCTGGCGCGTGATCCGGCGTGGCGTGGCGCGGCTGCCTACCGCGCCGGTGACTATGCCGCGGCGGCGCAGGCGCTGCAGCAGGCGCCCGGAAGTACCGCGCTTTACAACCTCGGCAATGCGCTCGCGAAGCAAGGCCGGTATCGGCCGGCTATCGCGGCGTACGACCGTGCCCTGAAACTGGATCCGGCCAATGCCGATGCAGTGGCCAATCGCAAGGCGGTCGAGGACTGGTTGCGCAAGAAGCAGAAGAAACAGCAGCAGGAAGGCAAGAACGGGCAGAAGTCATCGGGCAGCAAGGATGGCAAGGGTCAGCCTTCGTCGTCAGGCAAAAAGCATGGCGAGGACGACAAATCGCGGCAGCCACCGGGCCAGGGTCAGAAATCGCCCGGCGGTGACGGCAAGGATGGACAGCCGCCTTCGAACAGGCGGGATCGTCAGCGCCCCTCAGCGTCCGGCCAGGCTGGTGATCAGCCCAAGCCGCAGAGTCCACAGCAAAAGGCCGAGCAGGACGCCCGTACGCAGAAGGCGCAACAGGCATTGAAGCGGCAAATGGATCAGGCGTTGGCCGGCCAGCAAGCCCGGCGCCCGGAGCACCGGCAAAAAGCCTATCAACTGGGCGCATTACCCAAGGATGATCCGCGATCCAGACTGCCGGCGGATCTGCGTCAGGCGTTGCAGCGGGTTGCGGATGATCCGGGTGCCCTGCTGCGGCGCAAGTTTGCACTGGAATATCTGCAGCGCCACGGCGGTGCACCAAGCGAGGATCAACAGCCGTGATGTATCGACGAATCGTGAGGTACGGCCTGCTGGCATGGCTGCTGCTGCCGATGATCGCGATGGCAGCGCAAGTGCATGCCACGCTGGATCGCAGCACGGCCCAGCTGGGAGAGACGGTGACCCTGAACCTGCGTGTCGATGGCGCCGGTGGCCATCTCGGTGCACCGGATCTGGGCGTGCTGAACAAGGACTTCGAGATCCTCGGCACCTCGCAGAGCAGCCGTCTCAGTATCGTCAATGGCACGACGAGTTCGGCCGTGACATTCGGAGTGGCGTTACGCCCGCGGCATACCGGCTTGCTGCAGATTCCCTCGATCGCGCTTGGCGGCAGCCAGAGCGCACCGTTGCAACTGCAGGTGACCTCGGCTGCCCCGGCTGCCGCGGCCGCTGCCACGCAGGACATCTTCATGGAGGCGCAGGTCGAGCCGGCGCACGGCTATGTCGGCCAGCAGCTGAGCTATGTCGTGCGGCTGTACTTCATCCCCGACATCAGTGCGGGCTCGCTGGATTCGCCGCAGGTCCATGGTGCGGATGTCAGCCCGCTCGGCAGCGACCTGAACTACACCGCCGAGCGCGGTGGCAGGCAGTATCACGTGCTCGAACGACGCTATGCGCTGATTCCGCAGCATGCCGGCCACATCGAAGTTGCTGCGCTGAATTTTCGCGGCAACATGGTGGATCCGAACGACCCCAACAGCTTCTTTGGCGCCAGCACACCGGTATCGGCCCGTGCGCCGGCGCAGTCGATCGACGTCAAGCCGGCGCCGTCTGACTGGGGTAACACCGCCTGGCTGCCAGCGCGCCAGCTGACACTGAAGCTGGACGGCTGGCCCGCCGCCAACGAGTCGGTGAGGGTCGGGCAGCCGCTGAATCTCACGATGGATTTGCAGGCCACGGGCCTGCCATTCGAGACCCTTCCCGCGCCGAGCTTGCCAGCGATGGATGGCGCCACCGTGTACCCGAACAAACCTGTCACCGGCAGTCGCAATGACGGGCAGTGGATCATCGGCCACCGGCAGCAGGCGTTTGCCGTGGTGCCCGAGCGCGCCGGCACGCTGACCATGCCGGCGATCACCCTGAAATGGTGGAATGTGCTGACTGACCACGAGGAAGTGGCACAGATTCCCGCACGCAGTGTGACCGTGCTGCCGGCGACCGGTGGCGCCACCGGTTACCCGTTGCATCCACTGGCGGCAGCGACGCCTGCCTCAGCGTCGCCATCGACGCCGCAGGCCGCACGAACCCTGCCCTGGCGCTGGATTGCATTGGGCAGCGCAGGTTTGTGGCTGCTCACCATGCTGGCGTGGTTGCTCGGGCGTCGCTATCGCCATGCGATGCCGAAAGCCGCGGCGGCGGCGCGGGGCGGTTCGTCGGGCAAATTGCAGCAACAGTTCATCGTTGCCGCGCGCGGCGTTGATGCCGCGGCGCAGGAACACAGCCTGCTGGCATGGGCGCGTGCCGAACGTCCGACCATCCAGCACCTGGGCGCACTGGCGCTGGCGTTGGGCGATGAGCGGCAGCGTGCGGCAATCGATGCGTTGCAACAGCGCCGCTATGGCGGTTGCTCAGTTCCCGCCGACGGCGCCGCGCTGGCGCAGGCGTTCAGCGGTGGATT
>JAPHUU010000112.1 GCA_026193555.1 Rhodanobacter sp. | reverse complement strand
CTGATCATCAATGACGATCTCGCCCTTGCCCTGGCAGTTGGCGCCGATGGCGTACATCTGGACCGGAATGACGACCGCCTCGGCGCCGCCCGCGCGGCGTTGGGCGATGGCGCCACAATCGGGGTCTCATGCTGCGACTCGCTGCAGCGCGCACGTGATGCGGCGGCGGCGGGTGCGAGCTACGTCTCCTTCGGTGCATTTTTTCCCTCCCCCACCAAGCCATTGGCACCACGCGCATCGGTTGAACTGCTGAGGCAAAGCGCCGCGCTCGGCCTGCCGCGGGTGGCGATCGGTGGCATCACGTCCGACAATGGAAGAGTGCTGGTCGACGCGGGGGCCGATTATCTCGCCGTGATCTCAGCCGTTTTCGGCAGCATGCATGTGCGCGCCGCCGCACAGCGCTTCACCGACATGTATTCATCGCTCCCCGGAAAGGCCCCATGACGACCAACCACGAACTCTTTCAACGCGCACTGTCGCTCATGCCGGGCGGCGTCAATTCACCCGTACGTGCCTTCAAGTCGGTTGGTGGAGAGCCCTTCTTCACGGCACGCGCCGATGGCCCTTATCTATGGGACGTCGAAGGTTCCCGCTACATCGACTATGTTGGATCCTGGGGTCCGATGATTGTTGGCCACAACCATCCGGTCGTTCGAGGCGCAGTCGAGCGGGCCATCCAGGGCGGCCTGTCCTTCGGAACGCCCTGCCCCGCCGAAGTGACGATGGCGGAGACGATCACCCAGCTGATCCCGTCGGTGGACATGGTCCGGATGGTCAATTCGGGGACCGAGGCGACGCTATCGGCGATCCGGCTTGCCCGTGGCGCCACGGGCCGAAGCAAGATCGTGAAATTCGAGGGCTGCTACCACGGGCACGGCGACAGCTTCCTGGTCAAGGCCGGATCCGGTGCACTGACATTCGGCATCCCGAATTCGCCTGGCGTACCGAAGGCGCTTGCCGACCTCACGCTGACGCTTCCCTACAACGATTTCGATGCCGCAACGTCCCTGTTCAACGGATGCGGCGACGAGATCGCCGGGCTGATCGTCGAGCCCGTTGTGGGCAACGCCAACTGCCTGCCACCGCGCGATGGTTATCTGCAGCACCTTCGCGAACTTTGCACCCGTTTCGGGGTTGTGTTGATCTTCGACGAAGTCATGACCGGGTTCCGCGTCGCCCTCGGTGGCGCCCAGCAACGGTACGGCGTGACCGCGGACCTGGTGACCTTCGGCAAGATCATCGGCGGTGGCATGCCGGTTGGCGCCTATGGTGGCCGCCGCGACCTGATGGAGCGGATCTCTCCCGCCGGCCCGGTCTATCAGGCCGGGACGCTCAGCGGCAATCCGGTGGCCATGGCTGCCGGCCTGGCGATGCTGCAATTGATCCAGGCACCCGGCTTCCACGCCGACCTCGAACAACGCACCCACCGACTCTGCGACGGCCTCGAGGCGGCAGCCGCCGATGCCGGCATAGCACTGACCACCAATCGCGTCGGCGGCATGTTCGGGCTGTTTTTCAGCGCAGAGAAGGTCGATACCTACGCCCAGGCAGTCGCCTGCGACGGCGACACGTTCAATCGCTTCTTCCATGCCATGCTGGAGCGCGGCGTGTATCTGGCGCCATCGGCCTTCGAGGCGGGCTTCATGTCGTCAGCTCATGACGACGCGGTGATCTCGCAAACCATCGCCGCTGCGCGCGAGGCCTTCCAGGTGCTGCGCACGTGAACCAGCCCCCTCAAGGGGGGAACCCGCCGCCACAACGGCGAGCGGGTTTCTTCGAGAGGGAGTTCCTGCCCGCGCGGGATGATACATGGCGCAACCGGTGGTACCGGCTGATCTTCCATCATGAAGCGTCCGCCGAGCGAAACTTCGACCTGCTGCTGATCGTGGCGATTCTCGTCAGCGTGACCGTGGTGATGCTGGACAGCGTCAGCGCGATCAAGACGCGTTGGCATGAAGCACTGTTCGTGGCGGAATGGATCTTCACCATCCTCTTCACCCTGGAATACGCCCTGCGGCTGTCGGTCGTGCGCCGACCGTGGCGCTACGCGACAAGCTTCTTCGGCGTGATCGACCTGCTCGCGATCCTGCCCACTTACTTGTCCCTGTTGTTTGCCGGCAGCAGCTACCTGATCGTGATCCGGGTATTGCGGCTACTGCGCGTGTTTCGCGTGCTCAAATTGGTGGAATACTCGAGCGAAGCCAGCGTGTTGATCGGCTCCCTGCAGCGCAGCAGTCGCAAGATCTTCGTGTTCATTTGCACGGTGATCACGATCGTGATCATCTTCGGCTCGCTGATGTACGTCATCGAAGGGCCGGAGCACGGCTTCACCAGCATCCCCACCAGCATGTACTGGGCGGTGGTGACCATGGCAACCGTGGGATTCGGTGATATCGCGCCAGCCACCCCGCTGGGACGCTTCATCACCTCAATCCTGATCCTGATCGGCTACAGCATCATCGCTGTACCCACCGGCATCTACACGGCCGAACTTGCCAACAGCCTGCGCCAGAACAGGCGGGCCACTCGATGCCCGGAGTGCGCGCTGGCGGAACACGAATCAGATGCCGTGCATTGCCGACGCTGCGGCCACCGCCTGCCGGACGGCGAGTGATCTCATCGTCGCGGCGCTCAGTCTTGCGCCGCGGGTGGAAGGCCGGGTGCCTCGGTGCTCAATCCGTGGAGCCATACAGGGAGCAAGCTTTACCAGACTCCGGTATTCGGCATCGACGCCCACGGCTCCTTTGCCGGCAAGCGGCCATCCTGCAACAGTTCGATCGAGATCAGATCGGGCGAGCGCACAAAGGCCATGTGGCCATCGCGCGGTGGACGGTTGATGGTGTAGCCCATCGACTGCAATCGCTCACAGGTGGCGTAGATGTCTTCGACGCGAAACGCGAGGTGGCCAAAGTTCCGAGCCGAGCCGTATTCCTCCTGCGAACCCCAGTTCCAGGTCAGCTCGACCTCGGCCTCCGGGCTGTCCGGTGCCGACAGGAACACCAGGGTGTATTTGTCTTCGGGCACTTCCGTGCGATGCACTTCACGCAGGCCAAGCCCTTCGCAGTAAAAACGCAAAGAGGCGTCGAGGTCGTGCACGCGCACCATGCTGTGCAGATATTTCATGAAAATACTCCTGGTGGTCGGGGCCCCGTCGGGGTGTCGCTCAGGTTGCCACAAAGTCGTTCAAGGCCACGTGCAGGCGTTCAAGCCCGGTGGCCAGCTCTTCATCGGTGATGGTCAGTGGCGGCACGAAGCGCAGCACATCCGGACCCGCTTGCAACAGCAACAAGCCGTTGGCCGCGGCATGGTCGAGGATTTCACCGGCACGCCCGGCATGGGCCGCGTTGAGAACCGCTCCGATCATCAGGCCACGCCCTCGCACCTCGGCGAACAGCGGTGTGGTGCTCTCGATCTTGGCCAGCCCGGCGCGCAAGGCGGCGGACTGCCTCGCCACGTTGGCCAGGATCGCCTCGACCT
>JAPHUU010000114.1 GCA_026193555.1 Rhodanobacter sp. | reverse complement strand
CTTGAAGGCGCCACTGCGCTGCAGGTTCTCGCATTTGAAGTGCAGTTCGGCACCGACCAGGGCGTCCAGCATGGCACTGCGCAGCACCGGGGTGACTTGCGCATGTGGCGCGATGCGCGCCGCGGCGTCGCGGATCTGGTCAAACGTGGGCAGGGCGGCAGTCGTCATCACGAGTCTCCGGGGCAGTGGTTCATGGCGCATCGACCTCGACGCCGCAGCGAAAGCGTCTCTCGGCACCGGGCAACAAACGGACGGCCGCCGCGCAATCGGGCCGGTTGAACGCATCGGCCATGCACTCCATCGGCTCCAGTGCGATCGCCCGGCGCACGTCGCGACTCACGGTGTCGGCAGTGAACGCATGCATCACGCCCCGCTCCTGCCACACCGCGATGGCCAGCCCGCTGGAAGGCTCGCGCAGGCGAGTGCGGATGCGGCCGTCCGCGTCGGCGGTCAGATCGGTGTAGCCCTGATCGATGACGCGATCACCGACCGGCTGCGACTGGCGAAAATCCAGTGATGGTGCGTCGTCGAGCGCCACGTAGGCGGCGGAACCCGCCAGCGGGATCAGGTTGGCATCGGTGCGGATCAAGGTCCGGGCGGGGATCTGCAGCTGCCAGCCATCGGGCGTGCTGGCGGCCAACCGGAAGTACGGGTGCCAGCCGAAGAAGCACGGTGCCGGACTGTCCCCGACATTGCGCATCGCGGCTTCCAGGGTAACCCCGTCGACATCCAGAGTGAAGGTGACTGCAAGATCGATCGCATGGGGGTAACCCGGCTGCGGGCGGATCGCCGTGGTAACCAGGGTGACGCCGGCGCCGTACTCGTCCGCGCTCAGCGCGGCGACATCGAAATCCACGCCACGCACGAACCCGTGCCGGCTCGCGCGCTCGGCGCCGGGGACACCCGGTTGCAGATCCTGCGGCCGGCCATCGAAGGCATAGCGGGCGTCACCGATGCGGCCGGCAAACGGCGCCATGATCGCAAACCGCGAACTCGGCCGGCCGAGTACCTCGGCGCCGTCGCGGTAGCCATCGGCAAGATCGTGCATGGCTCCCGCCACCGGCACTTCGAAGCTCAGCAAGGCCGCACCATGCCCTGCAATGCGCAGTCGCCGACCACCGGCGTGATCGGTGAGGACCACGATGTCCTGCCCTTCCCAGCGGACCTGCTCAGCCGCATGGCGCGTCATGGAATTTCCCTGTCGTTGAAGCGGCCCATGTTAGCCTGATCCGTCCCCACTCCTGCCCCATTGTTGTTCGCCATGAATGCACTCCGAGAACATGTTCCCACGCTGATTCGTCTCAGCGACTATCGCCCGCCGGCCTGGCGGGTCGAAACGGTCGAACTGGAGTTCGACCTCGGCATCGATGTCAGCGAGGTGTCGGCCCGGTTGCTGCTGCGCCGTGACCCCACGCAGAGTCCGCCGCTGCGCCTGGACGGCGAGAATCTGGAACTGCTGTCGATCATGCTCGACGGCGAGGCCCTGCCCGCCTCGGCCTATCGGCATGCCGATAACGTGCTGGAGGTCGACGGCGCCCGCGATGGCAGCATCCTGGAAACCCGCGTGCGGCTGCTTCCGTCCGCCAATACGGCGCTGGAGGGCCTGTATCTTTCCGGCTCACGCGACGCCGGGTTCCTGCTGACCCAGTGCGAGGCCGAGGGCTTTCGCCACATCACCTTCTTCCCCGACCGTCCCGATGTGCAGTCGCGCTACAGCGTCACCCTGCGGGCCGACCGCGAACGCTTCCCAGTACTTCTGGCTGGCGGCAACGCTGACGGCAGCGGCGAGCTGGCCGATGGCCGGCACTGGGCACGCTTCGTTGACCCTTATCCAAAACCAAGCTACCTGTTCGCCCTGGTCGCCGGACGGCTGGAGAAGATCGAACGCGATTACGTAACCGCCGATGGTCGCAAGGTCTCGCTGAAGATCTGGTCCGAAGCCGAGGTGATCGATCACTGCCACTATGCGATGGACGCGCTGGAAAGGGCCATGCGCTGGGATGAGCAGAACTACGGCCGCAACTACGACCTGGAGACGTTCCACATCGTGGCCACCCAGGATTTCAACATGGGTGCGATGGAGAACAAGGGCCTCAACATCTTCAACGCGAAATACCTGCTGGCCGAACCGGACAGCAGCACCGACGACGAATACCGCCACGTCGAGGCGGTGGTGGCGCACGAATACTTCCACAACTGGAGCGGCAATCGGGTGACCTGCCGCGACTGGTTCCAGCTGTCGCTGAAGGAGGGGCTCACGGTGTTTCGCGAGCAGAGTTTCTCGGCCGACATGAACTCCGCGCCGCTGAAACGCATCGAGGATGTCGCGCTGCTTCGCCGCGCGCAGTTTCCCGAGGACGCCGGCCCGCTGTCGCACCCGGTACGTCCCGCGCAATACAGCGAGATCAACAACTTCTATACCGCCACGGTGTACGAAAAGGGCGCCGAGCTGGTGCGGATGCTGGCAGGTCGACTCGGCAAAGCCGGTTTTCGCCGCGGCATGGATCGCTACTTTGAGCACAATGATGGTCGTGCCGCCACACTGGAGGATTTCCTCGATGCGCTCGGCGATGCCAACGGCGTCGACCTGACGCCCTATCTGGAGTGGTACGCCCAGGCCGGCACGCCTCGACTGAAGGCGCACGGCCACCACGATGCCGCAAGCGGCACGTACACGCTGACACTGGCCCAGCACATCGCCAACAATCCGGCCGGGCGGGCGGGGCTGCCGCTGCCGATTCCGGTCAAGCTGGCGTTGTTTTCGCGCAGCGGCGACATGCTTCCATTGCACATGGACGGCCAAACACAGTCTCCCTGCGAACGCATTGTCGTGTTGACAAGGAGCGAACAATCCTTCGTCTTCAACGGCGTCGACGACGCACCGGTTCCTTCGCTGCTGCGCGGCTTTTCCGCACCTGTCCTGCTCGAGTGCAATTACGGCCCCGATGAACTGGCATTGCTGCTGCGCCATGATGTGGACGGCTTCAATCGCTGGGAGGCTGGCCAGCAACTGGCCACGCGGGCCTACGAGAACCTTCGCGACGGCAAGGCCGCGGACGCGTTGCAGGCATGGTGTGAGGCACTGGCGAGCCTGTTTGGCGACCACGCCATCGATGATGCGCTGCTGGCCGACCTGCTGACCCCACCGGGCGAGATCGAACTGGCCGAGTCCGAAACGGCCGTCGATCCGCAGCGCATTCATGCCTTGCGCCATGATTTGCAGCGGCATCTGGCCGCCCGGCTCGGCGCGCAGGCGCTACGCCAGCGCTATCTGGCCCTGGCTGCGCATGCCAGCACCGAGCTTGATGCCGTCAGCCAGGCGCGACGCCGATTGAAGCGCCGCGTGCTCGAACTTCTCGACCTGCTGGAAGGCACGGACGCCCGCGATATGGCTTTCGCGCAATACCGCACTGCGCCCGGCATGACCGACCGCATGGCCGCGCTTTCCGTGCTGGTACGTGGGGATGCGCCGCAAGCATCCACCGCTCTGAATCACTATCGAGAGCGCTATGCCGGCAATGCGCTGGCGTTGGACAAGTGGTTTGCCGTGCAGGCGCAGAGGCCGGGCGAGGCGGTGCTGGATCGGGTGCGGCTGCTGGAACAGGATCCCGAGTTCACCCTGAGAAACCCGAACCGCGTGCAGGCACTGCTGGGCACCTTCGTTCGCAGCAACCCCAGCGGTTTCCATCGCCTTGATGGCGGCGGTTACCGATTGCTGGCCGAACGCCTGCTGACGCTGGATGTATTGAACCCGCAGGTTGCAGCTCGGCTGGCGACGGCCTTCAACGGCTGGCATCGACTGGAGCCGCAACGGCGCGAGGCGGCCCGCACGTCCATTGTCGAACTGTCGCGACACAGTGGCCTGTCGCGCAACCTGATGGAAATCATCGACAACATGCTCAATCACTGATCCGACTGGATCCTGGTGTCGCCGTCATTCGCGACGGGGACGGGGCCACGCATGATCCCGCTGGCTGCGCGGCCGTGCGTGACTCATCAGACCGCCAGGTGATCCAGCGCCTCCAGCAGACTGTTCATGCGTGACTCCAGCTCCGGCTGCGCATCGTCACAATCGTTCATGCTGTCCATCGCCATCTCGACCTCACCGATTTCGACCAGCAGATCGTGGCGGGGATAAACCGGTTCGAAATCGAAATTCATGTCCATGGTGGGGAGCCCTTGGTGGTGGTTGCCTGGAGTGAAGCAACTGTCGTGCCAAGGAGGGTATCCAGCTTGCGCCGGAAGTGGCCCTGACCCGCCACTGACGCGTCACGTCATCTGTTGCCGAGAGTTGGCACATTCACCCGTTCCAATCACCCTCTGTTCACGCGCCCCGAGCAAGTATCCCGTCACGCTCGACGGCAACGCTTGGTCGTCAGCGCCAACGCCTTTCATGGTTTCTGGCGCCCGGCAACACGGTCATCCTGGATTCCCCCTGTTCCTGAGACCGCCGGGCGCCAGATCTTCATACCCGAGAACCCGCAGCCCCAGTCTGCGGGTTCTCGGGTTTTCATCGCCACAAAAGGTGACGGCACCCCGAAGGGTGCCGTCTTGCTACCTTTCCCGGCGCACGATCGAACCCCTGTCCGTCCGATCTCGACGCGCATGTCGCGCAGCGTCTGCCCGTGAAAGTGCAATGATTGTTTTAGCACGGAACATGCCAAAATGCTCCGCGGATCAGGAGCATGACGGTGGTGCCGCCATACCGTCACGTTTGGTCACTTTTTGCATTACCAGGTCAGTTCGATGCGCCATCCGACCCACTACGACGTCATCGTGATCGGTGGCGGTCACGCCGGCACCGAGGCCGCGCTGGCCGCCGCCCGCTGTGGTGCGCGCACCCTGCTGCTCAGCCACAACATCGAGACGATCGGTCAGATGAGCTGCAACCCGGCCATCGGCGGCATCGGCAAGGGTCATCTGGTCAAGGAAATCGACGCGCTGGGCGGCGCCATGGCGCATGCAGCCGATCGCGCCGGCATCCAGTGGCGCACGCTGAATGCATCCAAGGGGCCGGCGGTGCGTGCCACCCGCTGCCAGGCCGACCGCGCACTGTACAAGGCGGCGATCCGGCAACAGGTCGAGACCCAGCCGAACCTGCAGCTGTTCCAGCAGGCGGTCGACGACCTGATCATCGAGAACGGTCGCGTCACCGGCGTGGTGACCCAGATGGGTCTGTCCTTCGGCGCGACCACGGTAGTGCTGACAGCCGGCACCTTTCTCGCCGGCAGGATCCACATCGGCCCGGCACACTATGCCGGCGGCCGTGCCGGTGATCCCCCGGCCAGCGCGCTGGCGCAGCGGCTGCGCGAGTTGCCGGTGGCAGCTGACCGGCTGAAGACCGGCACCCCGCCACGCATCGACCAGCGCAGCATCGATTTCAGCGCACTGGAAGAGCAGCGCGGCGACGATCCCGCACCGGTGTTTTCCTACCTCGGCAGGCGTGATGAACATCCACGCCAGA
The DNA here is from genome assembly GCA_026193555.1 of Rhodanobacter sp. Taxonomy (GTDB): domain Bacteria; phylum Pseudomonadota; class Gammaproteobacteria; order Xanthomonadales; family Rhodanobacteraceae; genus Rhodanobacter. Next base: position 305 of record JAPHUU010000114.1, on the reverse strand, counting down.
TCAGCTGCTGGATTACCCGCACGTCCACGCAGACCCACGACCTGATCCGTGGCGCACTGGATCGCTCGCCCCTGTATACCGGCCAGATCGAGGGTATCGGTCCACGCTACTGCCCGTCGATCGAGGACAAGGTGGTGCGTTACGCGGAGAAGTCCTCGCACCAGATATTCATTGAGCCCGAGGGACTCGACACGTTCGAGATCTACCCCAACGGCATCTCCACCTCGCTGCCTTATGACGTGCAGCTGGCCCTGGTGCATTCGATCAAGGGCTTCGAGAACGCGCACATCACCCGGCCCGGCTAT
>JAPHUU010000214.1 GCA_026193555.1 Rhodanobacter sp. | reverse complement strand
TGGCGATTTCCGGCGCCGGCCGGCCGACCTCGCCCAATTGACGTCGACCGAACCAGAACCACACCAGGCTGATCAGCATGCCCACGCCCGAAGCGGCGAACACCACGAGGTAGTTGTCGCGTTGCGGCGTGCCGAACACCCTCTCGGCCAGGTAGCCGGTGAGGATCGGGGCAATCAGCGCACCGGCGTTGATGCCCATGTAGAACAGGGTGAAGCCGCGATCACGCCGCGAATCGCCCGGCGCATACAACTGGCCCACCATCGAGGATATGTTCGGTTTGAACAGCCCGTTGCCGACAATGATCGTGGCCAGGCCGAGCATGAAGACTTCATGGTTCGGCACCATCACCATGAACAGACCGGCGGCCATCACCGCCGCGCCCAGCAGGATCGAGCGCTGGTAGCCGATCACCTTGTCGGCGATATAGCCACCGAACACGGCGGTGGCATAGACCAGCGCCAGATAGGCGCCATAGGTGCGACTCGCCGACGCTTGCCCGGCCTCGTCGCCGCCGAAGAACTGCGACACGATGTACAGGGTCAGCGCCCAGCGCATGCCGTAGAACGCGAAGCGCTCCCAGAACTCGGACATGAACAGCATCCACAGCGGCTTCGGATGACCGAGCAGTTGCGGGTATTCAGGCACCGGCGCGGCCTTGCCGATGTCGGTCGTGGTTTGGCCCATGCGTTACCCCTTGATGGCGCGCCGCAAGATTTTGCGGGCGATCAGGTGTAACCGCAGGGTCGTCGTGCGTCAAATGCGCCGCAGCACGAGCAGAGGCTCGGGGCTACCCTGAATCAGGTTCCCAGCACGGTGCGCACATCCAGCAACTCGGGGAAAAACTCCAGGTCGAGCGCCTTCTTCAGGAAGCTCACCCCGGACGATCCGCCGGTGCCGCGGCGATGGCCGATGATGCGCTCCACCGTCTTCATGTGGCGGAAACGCCAAAGCTGAAAGCTCTCCTCCACGTCCACCAGCTGTTCGCACAGGTGATATTCCGGCCAAAAATCCGACCGTTGCTCGTAGATGCGCTTGAACACCGGCAACAGCGACGGGTTGCGCCGGTGGGGCTGGCTCCAGTCGCGTCCAAGCAGATCCACCGGCACCGCGTGGCCGCGTCGCGCCAGATAGCGCAGGAATTCGTCATACAGGCTGGGCGCTTCCAGCACCGCGCGAAGTTCGGCCTGCGCCACAGGGTCGTGCGCGAAGACCTTGAGCATGTCCGCATTCTTGTTGCCGAGCAGGAACTCGATCATCCGGTACTGCAGCGACTGGAAACCCGAGGACGGCCCCAGCACACCGCGAAACTCCAGATACTCCGAAGGGGTCAGCGTTTCCAGCACCGCCCACTGCTCGAACAGCTGCCTCTGTACCTGTTTCACCCGCGCCAGGATCTTCAGGCAGGCGTCGACATCATCGGATTGCAGATGCACCAACGCGGCCTTCAGTTCGTGGATCAGCAGCTTCATCCACAACTCGGAGACGTGGTGCTGCACGATGAACAGCATTTCGTCGTGATGCGGTGGCTGGCTCAGCGGCTGTTGCGCCGACAGCAGGATCTCCAGATGCAGATAGCCGCCATAGGTCATCTGGCCGTTCAGGTCGGTCTGGATTTCCGCTTCGATATCGCGCTGATTGTCGGTCATGATGTTCGGCATGCTGGCGAGGAAACCTGCATGGTAACGGCTGACACTCGGCCTGGCCGGCCGGCACCACTACAGTGACTCATCGCAAGCCGGATCAGATGACATGGCAAGCCGCTGCGAGGTATCTGAAGAGCCCCGAAAACGGCCACGGATGGCGTCAAAGCACCATTCCGTACGTCCGCGCATGCTGCACTGTACCTTGCAGCGCAACATGCCGGCCTGTTATCAAGAGCGGTCTTGTTTGCTCGTTTGCGTGCCTGCAGGTGCCTCGAAAGCGGTGCGTGACTACAGATCTTTTCAGTCTTTTCCTCCCTATCATCACTCCGGAGCGAGTCGTGACCATCGCCGCCAAGTTTGAAATCGAATACCTGCAGTACCTCGACGCCGAGGGCAAGCAGGTTCGTGACGATCTTCCCGAATTCACCAAGGATCTCGACCACATGGTCGAGTTGTACAAGCTGATGCTGTCGACCCGCGTGTTCGACGCCAAGTCGATCGCGCTGCAGCGCACCGGCAAGCTCGGCACCTATGCCAGCTGCCTCGGTCACGAGGCCGCCCATGTCGGCATCGGCAGCGCGATGAAACCGGAAGACGTGCTGGCGGTCAGCTACCGTGAGTACGGCGCGCAGCTGTACCGCGGTGTGCAGCCGCGCGAGGTGTACATGTACTGGGGCGGCGACGAACGCGGCAACGACTACCAGAAGGAACCGGCGCGGCACGATTTCGCCTGGTCGGTGCCGATCGCCACGCAGTGCCTGCACGCGGCCGGTTCCGCGCTGGCGTTCAAGATCCGCGGCGAGAAGCGCGTGGCGGTGTGCACGATCGGCGACGGCGGCTCGTCCAAGGGCGACTTCTACGGCGCCATCAACATCGCCGGCGCACAGAACCTGCCGCTGGTGGCGGTGATCGTCAACAACCAGTGGGCGATTTCGGTGCCGCGCAAGATCCAGTCCGGCGCGCCGACATTGGCGCAGAAGGGCATCGCCGCGGGCCTGTTCTGCATCCAGGTCGACGGCAATGACATCATCGCTGTGCGCAAGGCGATGGAAGATGCGCTCGAGCGCGCCCGCAACGGCGAAGGCGGCAGCGTGATCGAGGCCGTCACCTATCGCCTCGGTGACCACACCACCGCCGACGACGCCCGCCGCTACCGCGGCGAGCAGGAAGTGAAGGACGCCTGGGCGAAGGAGCCGATGAAGCGACTGCGCAACTGGCTGGTGGCGAAGAAAGTGTGGGACGACGCCAGGGAAGAAGCCTGGAAGGCCGAATGCGACGAGTGGATGGACGACGAGGTGAACGCCTACCTCGAGACAAAAACCCAGCCGGTCACGGCGATGTTCGACTACATCTTCGCCGAAGTTCCCGCCGACCTCGCCAAACAGCGCGACTACGTCCTCTCGCTTGAAACCCAGCTCGAATCCAAGAAGGGTCACTGAGTCATGGCACAAATCACTCTTATCGAAGCGGTCACCCAGGCACTGGCCTACGAGATGGCCCACGACGAAAGCGTCATGGTGCTGGGCGAGGACGTCGGCCTCAACGGCGGCGTGTTCCGCGCCACCCAGGGCCTGCAGGAGAAGTTCGGCGAACTGCGCGTGCTCGACACCCCGCTGGACGAGACCACCATCGCCGGCGTCACCGTCGGCCTGGCCGTGCAGGGCATGAAGCCGGTCGCCGAGGCGCAGTTCGAGGGCTTCATCTATCCGATGATGGAGCAGATCGCCTGCCACGCCGC
>JAPHUU010000073.1 GCA_026193555.1 Rhodanobacter sp. | reverse complement strand
GCCGGCAATCAGCCCGAACACCGCCGTGCCGGCGCCGGCGCCGATAGTCAGCAGAAAACTGACGCTGGCCGCCGCGCTGACCACCGCCTTGGCCAGATGGACGCTGCCGATCACCCTGCGCGGCGAGGCGCCGCGGGCGATCAGCGTAGTCACCGTCAACGCACTCCAGCCGCCGCCGGCGACCGCATCGGCGAATCCCGCCAGCAAGCCCAGCGGTGGTGCCGTGCGCGGCACGTCGTCATTGACGTGCATGCAGGCACGACTGCCACGCAGCAACAGGAGCAGGCCCATGCCGATCAGGTACGGCGTCAGTGCCAGCCGCATCCACGCCGCCGGCACCCGGCTGACCACGCAGGCGCCGATCACCACACCGATCACCCCGGGAATCACCAGACTCCAGAACAGCTGCCGGCGGACGTTGCCGGCGGCCAGATGGCAGAGGCCGGAGGCGCCGCAAGTAAAAGTTTCCGCGTAGTGCACGCTGGCACTGGCTACGGCCGGCGGCAGCCCCAGGCCGAGCAACATCGCCGTCGAGGCCACGCCATAGGCCATGCCCAGTGCGCCGTCGACCAGCTGGGCGAGCGCGCCGACGGCGGCGAAGGTGAGGAATTCGGGGACAGGTGGCATGAACGAAGTATCGGAAGCCACCGCGCGGCGTGGAAATGAGCCCTCGGTATATGCACATGTCGACAGATCCTTTCCAAGATGCATCAGTCGCCTCTAGGTTTGGACGCCAAGAAGTCCAGACGTCCAAAAGGAAGATGCCGTGAACGCTGTCGCTGTGCCGGATCTGCCGGCAACCACGCTGGATGCAGGCAAGCTGTCCCAGCTGGTGCAACTGGTCGACGGTTTGAGCCCGGCAGACCTTTGCTGGGTCGCCGCGTGGAGTGCGTCATTGGCAGTGCACGCGCAGCGCAGCGGCGCCCCGGTCAAGGCGGCCAGCGGGGCCGAGGCGGCGCCACGGCTGACCATCGTCTACGGCAGCCAGACCGGTAACGCCAGGCGTCTGGCCGAACAGCTGGCCCGGCGCAGCAGCGAGGCGGGGCTGCCGGTACGCTTGCTGCGCGCCGACGCCTATCCCCAGCGCGAGCTGGCGCAGGAGCGTTACCTCGCGCTGGTGATCAGCACCCAGGGTGAGGGCGAGCCGCCGGACGATGCGCGCGGACTGGTCGAGTTCATCGCGGGCAAACGTGCACCGAAGTTGCCGACGCTGCAGTTCAGCGTGCTCGGCCTGGGCGATTCCAGCTATCCGCTGTTCTGCGCGATCGGCCGCCAGCTCGACGCGCGACTGGCAGAACTTGGCGCTACGCGTCTTGCCCCGCTGGGCGAGGCTGACGTGGATGTGGAAACGGTCGCCACGCCGTGGCTGGATACCGCACTGGAGCAGGCGCGCGAGGCGTTCAAGACCAACCTGTCGGCAGCGCGGATCACCCCGCTGCACGCGGTGTCGAATCAGGCCATCCACACGCGCGACAACCCGTTCGCTGCCGCCGTGCTGGCCAACCAGTGCATCGTGGCACGCGGCAGCGAGCGCGAGGTGCGTCATCTGGAGCTGTCGCTGGAAGGCTCGGGCCTGCATTACCAGCCCGGCGATGCGCTGGGCGTGTGGCCGCGCAATCCGTCCGCACTGGTCGCGCAATGGCTGGACGCGTTGCAGATGGATGGCGAGCGCGAGGTTACCCATCAGGGCCGCACGCTGCCGCTGCGGCGTTGGCTGACCGCCGAACGCGAGATCACCCGGCTCAGCCGGCCGTTCGTGAAGGCCCTGGCCGAGGCCGGGAAGCATGCCGCGCTGATCGACCTGCTGCGCCCGGAGCGGGTAGCAGAGCTTGCGGTGCTGCTGGCACGCGATCAGCCGATTGACCTGCTGCGCCACTATCCGCAGGCATGGGAGCCGGAAGCGTTGCTGGCCGCGCTGCGTCCACTGTCCCCGCGGCTGTACTCGATCGCCTCCAGCTCCAGGGCGGTGGGCGAGGAAGTGCATGCGACCGTGGCGGTCGTCGACTATCAGGCACACGGCAGCCAGCACTGGGGCGCCGCGTCCAGCTTCCTGGCGGCGACGAACGAGGACGGCACGCTGCCGGTTTTCATCGAATCCAACGAGCGTTTCCGGCTGCCGGCCGATCCGGCGCGCGACATCATCATGATCGGTCCCGGTACCGGCGTGGCACCGTTTCGCGCCTTCGTGCAGGAGCGCGCGGAGACCGGCGCCAGCGGTCGCAACTGGTTGTTCTTCGGCAACCGCCATTTCGCGCAGGACTTCCTCTACCAGACCGAGTGGCAGGAGGCGCTGAAGTGCGGCGCGCTGCATCGCCTCGACCTGGCGTTCTCGCGGGATACGGAGCAAAGAATCCACGTCCAGCAGCGACTGCGCGAAAGCGGCGCCGAGCTGTACGCCTGGCTCAAGGGCGGTGCCTGCCTCTATGTCTGCGGCGACTCCAGCCACATGGCGAAGGACGTGCACGCCGCCCTGATCGACCTCATGGCCGAACACGGCAGCCTTGCTCCCGACGCCGCCAGCGCCTGGCTCGACCAACTCCTGCAGCAGGGCCGCTACGCCCGCGATGTGTACTGACATGACCACGCCACTTTCCGATTTCGAACACACCAAGGCCGTCAGCCGATTCCTGCGCGGCGGCATCGCCGAAGGACTGGCCGACCCGATCACCGGCGCGATCAGCGAGGATGACGGCAAGCTGCTGAAGTTCCACGGCAGCTACCAGCAGGACGACCGCGACCTGCGCGACGAACGCCGCCGGCAGAAGCTGGAGCCGGCATACTCCTTCATGCTGCGCGCGCGCCTGCCAGGCGGTGTGGTGACGCCGGCGCAGTGGCTGGTGTTCGACCAGATCGCCCGCGAGCACGCCAACGGCACGTTGCGCATCACCACCCGCCAGACCTTCCAGTGGCACGGCATCATCAAGCGCAAGCTCAAACCCACCATCGCGGCGATCCACCACGCGCTGGCTACCACCATCGCGGCCTGCGGCGACGTGGTGCGCAATGTGGTCAGCAGCGCCAACCCGGTCGAGTCGCCGGCGCACGCGATCACCTACGCGTGGGCGGCGAAGCTGTCCGAGGACCTCGCGCCGAAGACGCGGGCGTACCATGAAATCTGGCTGGATGGCGAGCAGCTGGTGGGCGAAGAGCAGGAGCCGCTGTACGGCCCCACCTACCTGCCGCGCAAGTTCAAGATCGGGCTGGCGATTCCGCCGCTCAACGACGTCGACGTATTCGCCCAGGATCTGGGCCTGATCGCGATCATCGAGCAGGGCAGGCTGCGCGGCTTCAATGTGGCGATCGGCGGCGGCATGGGTGCCAGTCACGGCGATGCGACCACCTATCCGCGGCTGGCCGATGTGGTCGGCTTCGTGCAGCCGGAGCAGCTGTCTGCAGTCGCCGAGGCCGTGGTCACGGTACAGCGCGACTGGGGCAACCGCAGCGAGCGCAAGCATGCGCGGCTGAAGTACACCCTCGACCATCGCGGACTGGAGGCCTTCGTCACCGAGCTGCAATCACGCCTCGGCTTTGCGCTGCAGCCGGCGCAGCCGTTCCAGTTCGACCACAACGGCGACCGCTACGGCTGGATCGAAGGCCACGACGGCCTCTGGCATCTCACCCTGCAGATCGAGTCCGGCCGTCTCGCCGATGTCGGCGAGCGTCGCGGGCTGACCGGCCTGCGCGAACTGGCGAAGGTGCACAGCGGCGACTTCCGCCTCACCTGCAACCAGAACCTGATCGTGGCGAATGTGGCCGCGGCCGACCGCGCGCGCATCGACACGATCGTGGCCGCGCACGGTCTGGATGGCTATCGCCAGCAAAGCGGCATCCGTCGCCATGCGGTGGCCTGCGTGGCGATGCCCACCTGCGGCCTGGCGATGGCCGAGAGCGAGCGCTACCTGCCGAACCTGCTGTCGAAGCTGCAAGCGGCGCTGGAGCGCCACGGCCTGGACGAAGCGCCGATCCTGCTGCGCCTGTCCGGCTGCCCCAACGGTTGCTCGCGGCCGTACCTGGGCGAGATCGCACTGGTCGGGCGCGGCCCGGGTCGCTACGACCTGCGCCTCGGTGCCGATTTCAGCGGCCAGCGGCTGAACCAGGTCTATCGCGAGAACATCGACGAGGCGGCGATTCTCGATGCGCTCGATCCGTTGTTCGCGCGCTATGCCGCCGAGCGCGCGGAAGGCGAGGGCTTCGGCGATTTCCTGCTGCGCAGCGGGATCCTCGCACCACTGCCGTCGCGGCGCATCGCCGCCACGGTGCTGGCGTGAGCGCGCGGCGTATCGAATCGTCGGCGCCCGAGCCGCAGGCGCTGGCCGCACTGAACGCCAAGCTGGCACCGCTCAGCGCCGAGCAGCGGGTGGCCTGGGCGCTGGAAAACCTCCCCGGCGAGCACGTGCTGTCGTCCAGTTTCGGCGCGCAGGCGGCCGTCTCGCTGCACATGGTGACGCGGCAGCTGCCGGATATCCCGGTGGTGCTGATCGATACCGACTACCTGTTTGCAGAGACCTACCGTTTCGTCGACGAACTGAGCGAGCGGCTGGCACTGAACCTCAAGGTCCATCGCCCGATGCTCAGTCCTGCCTGGATGGAAGCGCGCCATGGACGGCTGTGGGAGCAGGGAGTGACCGGCATCGACCGCTACAACCAGCTGCGCAAGGTCGAGCCGATGCAGCGTGCCCTGAGCGAGCTGAAGGCGGGCAGCTGGATCGCCGGGTTGCGCCGGCAGCAGTCGCGCAGCCGGGCGGTGATCGACGTGCTCGAACACCGCAACGGTCGCTGGAAACTGCATCCGCTGGCCGACTGGAGCGACCACGACGTCGGCCGCTACCTCGCCCGCCACCGCCTTCCATATCACCCGCTGTGGGAGCAGGGCTATGTGTCGATCGGCGACCGTCATACCAGTCGGCGTTGGGAGCCCGGCATGGATGTCGAGGACACCCGCTTCTTCGGGCTCAAACGCGAATGCGGGCTGCACGGCATCGCGTGACGAGTCCGCTGGCAGCACCCGGGGTCCGTTCAAGGTCGCACGCGAAGTTTGGGGGCAGATGCCCGTCACGGCGGGGGCACTTGAGTTGTGGCCGGCGACTTACTCCGGCAGAGCGAAGCCGCTGTTCCGAAACAGCCGCAGACACGCGCCAGCAACGACGGCGTCGTAGAGGGTGCCGATGCCTCGTTCGATTTCGGCCAGTGCTCTGTCGATACCCAGTCCAAGGCGGTAAGGCCGGGCCTGCGACATCGATTCGACCACATCGGCCACCATTACTATGCGTGCCTCGATGATGATGTCATCGCCTCGGAGGCCCTGCGGATAGCCGCTGCCGTCCATGCGTTCGTGGTGCTGGTACGCGACCTCGGCGACCGGCCAGGGAAGGTCGATTCCCTTGAGGATGTCGTAGCCTGTTCGGGGATGCTTGCGGATCAGTTCCCGTTCGACCGGGGTGAGTGGGTCCAGGTTGCAGAGAATCTCCATCGGGATAGTGATCTTGCCGATATCGTGCAGGCTGCCTGCCACCAGCAAACCCTGCTGCTGGCGAGCATCGAACCCGATCTCGGCGCCAATCACCGCCGCGATTTCGCCGACCCGTCGCGCATGGCCGGAGGTGTACGAATCGCGCACGTCGGTCAGGTTGGTGGCCATCTGCACCGTACTCATGAATGCCGATTCCAGTTGTGCCATATGCCGCCTGGTCAGCTCTTCGGTGCGTACCTTCTCGGTAATGTCCTGCATCATGCCGATGATCGCGGGTCTGCCCCGGTATGTCGCGCGTGCGCCGTGGGCACCGATATCGATCGTGCTGCCATGTTTGCAGAGGGCCTTGAAGCTGTAGCCGAGGCGATCGACGTCGCCGTCGATGCGCAGGCGAATGTTCTCGGCAACCTTGCCGCGATCCTTTTCTGCGACGATCACCAGCGGGTTCTGTCCGAGCAGTTCTTCCGCCGCGTCATAACCCAGCATTTCAGCCATGCGCGGATTCACATAGACCAGTTCCTCATCCTGGATCAGGTAGACCCCGGCAATGGATTGTTCGACCAGGCCGCGATAGCGCTGTTCGGACTCGCGCAGTTCGTTCAGTGCCTGCGCACGCGCGGCCGCATGTTCGAATTTTTCGAGCGCGAAACCGACATCTGCCGCCATCCGTTCCAGCAGATCGCGCGTAGCCTCGTCAAAGACTCTGGCCAGGCCGGCGTACAGGGCAACAACAGCGATCACGGCACCGCTGCAGCGTAGCGGCAGCGCGGCGCCAGCGATCAAGCCGAAGCGGGCGCAGCGCTCATGCCAGGGTGCGGTGCGCGGATCGTTCTGGAAATCCTCGAACCAGGCCGGTTGCTCCTCTCGAACGGCGATACCGACCGGGCCCTGCCCGAAAGGGCTGCCGGCATCCAGCGATATTTCAATGCCGTCGAGATAGCCGGCGGCCTGATCGCCAGCGCTGGCAACCGGCCAGAGCAATCGGGTGTCGGGATCGATCTGGCCGATCCACGCTATCTGCATGCCGCCGTATTGCACTGCGACGCGGCACAGCTCTTGGAACAGTGCCTCCACGCTGGTGCAGCGTGCGATGGCCTCATTGCACCGCGACAGGGAGGCGTAGAGCTGGGTCTGTCGCCTGATTTTCGCTTCGGCGTCCCTGCGTATGGTGATGTTGCGCATGTCTGCCATGCTGCGGTCACCGCCATTGGAGAGCTGTTGACCAGCTTGCAAGGCTATTTCGAGGTCGGCTTCCAGTAATGCGATCCTTCGCTCGATGGATGCAATGTGTTCGTTTGGCTCATCCGGGTCTGCTGCAATGTCCATGTAAATTCCTGACTGGCTCTATCGTCGACCAAGGTGTCACCTTGCGGTGGGCATGCACATGCAAGGCAAACGATAGCCCGAATCGCAAGATGGGATAAAGCCCCCGGGAGACCGATCCTCGCACCCGGTGTTCGGCGGGAAAGTCAGCTGCCTTGGGCTGGGGGAAATTCGCCGACTCCACCGTTGCGATGCGATGTCCTTCAGCTGAAGCCGATGGTGCGCGACCAGGTCATGCACTGGCGCTGCGGTGGCGACGTCCCGGCAAGGTTGCTGCCGCAGGCTTGCGTTGCCAGACGATCGGGTGTGGCCTGGGCCGATGGTTTCAAACCCTTCGGTCCGCCGGCTCAGGCCGCTACCGCCAGTGCGTCGCGCGCGTGCCAGTCCGGCACCCCGGGCCAATCGGCGATCGCCGCATCGCCGGCCAGTGCCCGGATCACCTCGCGCCGCTCCAGATGCGGCGCGAACTGGCGGATGAACTCCAGCATGTATTCGCGCAGCACGCTTTCCCGACGCAGCACGATCCAGGTGGTGCAGGCGGCAAACAGGTGGTCGGCAGGCAGGCAGTGCAGGTCGGTGTCGCCGGGCTGCATCGCCATCTCGGCCAGTACGCCGATGCCGAGGCCTGCGCGTACGTAGGTCTTGATCAGGTCGGCGTCGCCAGCGGTCATCGCGATCTGCGGGGTCAGCCCGACCGCCTCGAACGCCCGGCGCAGGGACGATTCGGTTTTCAACGACGACTCGTAGCTGACCAGCGGCAACGCGGCCAGTTCGGCGAGGCTGGGTGGCTGCGCGCGTGCGGCCAGCGGATGCCTTGGCGGGGTGACGATGACGCGCTGCCAGTGGTAGGCGGGCAACGCGACGCCGAAGATGGGTGGGGTGCCGGCGCTGCTGATCACCGCCAGGTCGACATGGCCGGCCTCCAGCTGGGCCAGCACCTCGGCGTCGCGGCTGGGCTGCAAATGCACGCTGACCTGCGGATAGCTGATGCTGAGCGCGGCGATTGCCGCGGGCAGGGCAAAACGGGCCTGGGTATGAGTGGTGGCGATGCGCAGTTCACCGCGGGCGTCATTGCGCAGGTCGGCGGCGATGGCACGGATGTTGGCCGCCTCGGCAAGGATGTTGCGCGCTCGCTCGATCACCTGCGCACCGGCTTGAGTCACCGTGTCGAGGCTCTTGCCCTTGCGCACGAACAGCTGGAAGCCCAGTTCGTCCTCAAGCTGGCGCAGCTGCTTGCTCAGTCCCGGCTGGGTGGCGTGCACGCGCTCGGCGGCCAGCGTGATGTTGAGGCCGGAGTCGGCGATGGCAATCAGGTAGCGCAGCTGGACAAGCGTCATGGCGGATGGCTCGTGAACGGTCGGGGTCGATGGTTTGGCGCGCGAACGGAACACGGGGACATCGTGTGGCACGAGCCGGCATCGTCCATGACATGACGTGGATGGCGACGTGCGGGTCGCCACGGGGGGGTGGCTGCTGGTGAATTGCAATGAACATTATGGACGTCTATACGTCCAATGCTGCACTGTGTCAAGTTTATGCCTGCTGCGCGACACCTCATAACACCACGGCATAAGCACCGCGGCATATATCATTTGTGGGCGGTGAGGCAGCTTCGTAGGGTGGCACAGTCCCCCTTCGCGCCGCGCTGCAGGTCTGCCCATGAAACTGTATCCCCTGTTCGCCGACCTCTCGCAGCGCACCGTGCTGGTGGTGGGCGGCGGCGCGGTGGCGGAACGCAAGATCGAGGCATTGCTGGGTGCCCGGGCGCTGGTGACGGTGCACGCGCCGATATTGACGGAACGGCTGCAGCATTGGGTAAGCGAGAAGCGCATCGCGCATCATGCGGGCGCGTTCGAGGAGGGGTTGTTCGATCGGGTCTGGCTGGTGGTGGCGGCGACCTCCGACCACGTCATGAACCGGCGGCTGGCCGCACTGGCGGCGCAGCGGCGGATTTTCACCAACGTGGTCGACGATGCCGCGCTGTCCAGCTTCCATGTGCCGGCGGTGATCGACCGCGCGCCGCTGATCATCGCGATCTCCAGCGGCGGCGATGCGCCGATGCTGGCGCGGCTGCTGCGCGAACGGCTGGAAACCCTGCTTGACGATTCGCTCGGTGCGCTGGCGACGCTGGCGCAGAAGCTGCGCCAGCGCATCCGCATGCGCATTCCCGACATGGCGCCGCGCCGCAGCTTCTACGAAAGCCTGTTCGCCGGTCCGGTGGCTGCGCTGTTGCGGCAGGGCCGACCCGACGCCGCGCTGGCGGCGGCGGAACAGGCGCTGGCGTCGGCGCCAGCGCCTGTGGCGGGGTCGGTGGTGCTGGTCGGCGCCGGGCCCGGCGATCCGGGCCTGCTGACGCTGCGCGCCTTGCGTGCGTTGAACGAGGCCGACGTGATCCTGCACGACCGGCTGGTCGGTGCCGGCGTGCTGGAACTGGCGCGTCGCGACGCTCAACGGATTGAAGTCGGCAAGCAGGCCGGAAACCATCACACCACCCAGGACGGCATCCATGCGCTTCTGCTGGCACACGCCCGCGCCGGCAAGCGGGTAGTACGACTGAAAGGCGGCGACCCGTTCGTGTTCGGCCGCGGCGGCGAGGAGCTGGAATTCCTGCGCGAACATGGCATTTCCTGCGAGGTGGTGCCCGGCATCACCGCCGCGGTGGCGTGCGCCGCCTATGCCGGCGTGCCGCTGACCCATCGCGATCACGCGCAGTCGGTGCGCTTCGTCACCGCGCATTGCCAGTCCTCGCGCGACACGCTGGACTGGGCCGCGCTGGCGCAGGAACGACAGACCCTCGCCGTCTACATGGGTGTGGCCGAGCTGGCCACGCTGCAGACGCGCCTGCTCGAACACGGCCGTGCCGCCTCGACGCCGTTTGCGCTGATCGAGAACGGCACGCGCGCCGAGCAGCGCGTGGTCACCGGCACGCTGGGAATTCTCGCCGAACGGGCGCTGGTGCATGCGGTGCGCTCGCCGGCGTTGCTGATCCTGGGCGAGGTGGCCGCGCTGGCTTCCACCTTGGCCTGGTTCGGATCGCCGCCGCTGGGCGCGACCGTGCACGACATTCGCGCGGCCGTGCCTGTCCGCGCATTGCCGGTCGCCGCATTCGCGGAGCATTCCGGGTTGCTGGCAGCGATCCATCACGTCTGACGTTGAATTTCACTGGCGTCGGCGCATTATCGGCGACGCAGTCCATTTCTGGTCTCAAGGAGTCATCCACCATGATCTACGACAACATTCTCGACACCATTGGCAACACGCCGATCGTGAAGTTGCACCGGCTGCCGCCGAAACACGTCCAGCTGTACGTGAAAGTGGAGGCGTTCAACCCGGCCGGCTCGGTCAAGGACCGGCTGGCGCTGGCGATCATCCTCGACGCCGAGAAGCGTGGCGTGCTGAAGCCGGGCCAGACCGTGATCGAAGCCACCTCCGGCAATACCGGGGTGGCGCTGGCCGCGGTGTGCGCCGCGCGTGGCTACAAGTTCGTGGCGGTGATGAGCGAGACGTTCTCGATCGAGCGGCGCAAGCTGATCCGCGCCTATGGCGGCAAGGTGCTGCTGACCCCGGCGGCGGCCCGCGGCAGCGGCATGGTGGTCAAGGCCGAGGAGCTGGCGAAGAAGCACGGCTGGTTCCTGGCCCGCCAGTTCGAGAACGAGGCCAATCCGGCCTACCACCGCAACACCACCGCGCCGGAGATCCTGCGCGACTTCGCCGGCAAGCGGCTGGACTACTTCGTCAGCGGCTGGGGCACCGGCGGCACCATCACCGGTGTGGGTGAGGTACTGAAGGTGGCGCGCCCGGAAGTGAAGGTGATCGCCACCGAGCCGGAGGTCGCCGCGCTGCTGTCCGGCAACGAATGGCAGCCGCACAAGATTCAGGGCTGGAACCCTGACTTCATACCGAAGGTGCTCAACCGCAACGTGGTCGACGAGATCGTGCTGGTCGACGACGTGCTGGCCCGCGACACCTCGCGCGCACTGGCGCAGCAGGAAGGCATCTTCGTCGGCATCTCGGCCGGCGCCACGCTGGCCGCCGCGCTGAAGGTGGCCAGGAACGCGCCCGAAGGCTCGGTGCTGCTGGCGATGCTGCCGGACACCGGCGAGCGCTACCTGTCGACGTTCCTGTTCGAGGGCGTCAACGAGGGGTCGGACGATATCGAGTAATCGCCGCGGCACCCCTTGTCCCCTCTCCCCGAAGCTCTGCTCGGGGAGAGGGCCAGGGTGAGGGGATTCCTGGTTTCCGGGCTTGATCTTGATCGCACGAAAACTCCTGCTTCAACGTGGGCGCAAGCCAATGAAGTTGATCGGCCCAATCGGGAGATGCTGAATCCACGCGCCGACGTGTTGATCATTCATACCCACAGGCGGCTGGCGGCCAGAGGACTAAACCGCTATCGCGGTAAGGGTCCGCGGCACCGTTGAGTGCCGCTATAAATCGGGTGGTAGCGCTGCAATGTTGTGGATCGAGGCATAAGCCTCGACCACGACAGGAGCACAGCCATGAGCCTTCCCCTTCAAACCATCAGCCCGTTACGGCAACGCATGCTCGAAGACATGACGTTGCGCAAGCTGTCCGACAAGACACAGTCTGCATACATCCGTGCCGTGCGTGGATTCGCCGGCTACTTGCGTCGTCGTCCCGACACGGCGAGTGCCGAGGACCTGCGACGCTATCAGCTTCATCTGGTCGAGACCGGCGTCTCGCCGATGTCGGTCAATGCGGCCATCACCGGATTGAAGTTTTTCTTCGAGGTGACCGTGGAGCGTGCCGAGGCCCTCGCCAAGATGAGCTCGGTACGCGTCCCCCACAGGTTGCCGGTGGTATTGAGCCGCGAGGAGGTCACTCGGTTGATCGAGTGCGCCGGCAACGACAAGTACCGCGCCGCGCTGTCGGTGGCCTACGGTGCCGGGCTGCGCGCCAGCGAAGTCGTCGACCTGAAGATCGGCGACATCGACAGCCAACGGATGGT
>JAPHUU010000430.1 GCA_026193555.1 Rhodanobacter sp. | reverse complement strand
TCGCCGCATAGCGCCGCCGGAGTGGCCAGCGGCAGGGCGCAACGGGCGCGGCAGATGCGATTGCGCGGCAGTTCGTCGGCGCATGCGGCGCACAGGTCGATACCGGTCGCACCGGCCGCACCACACAACAGACAGCGCCATGGCAGCACCCATGACGCCAGCGCTTTCAGGTGTTGCCGCAACACTTCCCTGTGGATCATCACCACCCAGCTCCGCCGGAATCCATGGTCGATGGTAACGGATCGCCGCTGGCGCGCCGACGTCAACCCGCCGCCCCGGCTGCAAGTTGACACTGCCGGGGCCGGCTTCCACACTTTGCCGTCCAATGCATGAGAGCAGCTGTCCCATGGCCAACGCCGTCACCCGCCACGACTGGAGCCGCGACGAAGTCCGTGCGCTGTTCGATCTGCCGTTCAACGAGCTGCTGCATCAAGCGCACCTGGTGCATCGCGAGCATCACGACCCGAACGCGGTGCAGGTGTCGACCCTGCTGTCGATCAAGACCGGCGGCTGCCCCGAGGATTGCGCCTACTGTCCGCAGGCAGCGCGCTACGACACCGGCGTGGCGGCGCAAAAGCTGATGGACGTGGACGACGTGCTGGAGCGTGCCCGCGCCGCCAAGGCCGCTGGCGCCAGCCGCTTCTGCATGGGCGCGGCATGGCGCGGACCGAAGGACCGCGACATCCCCAAGGTCGCCGCGATCGTCAGCGCGGTGAAGGGACTGGGCCTGGAGACCTGCGCCACCCTGGGCATGCTCGGCGATGGCCACGCGCAGACGCTGAAGGACGCGGGCCTGGACTACTACAACCACAACATCGACACCGCGCCGGAGTTCTACGGCGAGATCATCCACACCCGCGAGTACCAGGACCGTCTGGGCACGCTGGAACAGGTGCGCGATGCGGGCCTGAAGACCTGCTGCGGCGGCATCGTCGGCATGGGCGAGACGCGCGACCAGCGCGCCGGCCTGCTGCAGGCATTGGCGAACCTGCCCGCGCACCCGCAATCGGTGCCGATCAACCAGCTGGTGCCGGTGCCCGGCACGCCGCTCGCCAATGCTGACAAGCTCGATCCGTTCGAGTTCGTGCGCACCATCGCGGTGGCCCGTTTGCTGATGCCGCTCTCGACCGTACGACTCTCGGCCGGTCGCCAGCAGATGGACGACGCGGTGCAGGCACTGTGTTTCTTCGCCGGCGCCGGCTCGATCTTCCACGGCGAGAAGCTGCTGACCACCGGCAATCCGGACGTGGAGGCCGACCGCGCGCTGTTCCGACGGCTCGACCTGCATCCGCTGGAAGTCGTCGAGCAGGCCGGCACCGTGCATGCCGACATCATGCAGGGCGGCCGCACCGCCGTGGATCAGGCTAGCTGCGGAAACGGCTGTGGCTGCTCCACTACGGCCTGATCTGCTCGAACGACTGGCTCTCCAGACGGCCAAACGCGAGCATGCGCAGCTGTTTCGTCAACTGCGCACCATCGATCACGCTGACGGACCGTGGCTGGAGTCCGGCGGGCGCCGGCTGCTGTCGTTCTGCAGCAACGACTACCTCGGGCTGGCGCAGCACCGGGAACTGATCGACGCGTTCCGCCGCGCCGCCTCCGAGGAAGGCGTGGGCAGCACATCGGCGCACCTCATCTGCGGCCACCGCACCGAACATGCCGAGCTGGAGGAGGCGCTGGCGGCGTGGACCGGACGCGAGCGCGCGCTGCTGTTCTCCACCGGCTACATGGCCAATCTGGGCGTGCTGCAGGCGCTGCTGGCGCGCGGCGATGTCTGTGTGCAGGACAAGCTCAACCACGCCTGTCTGGTGGATGGCGCCCGGCTTTCCGGGGCCACCCTGAAGCGTTACCCGCACGCCGACGCGGCCGCAGCGGCGCGCCAGCTGACGGCGAACCCGAATGCCGCCGCGCTGCTGGCCACCGATGGTGTGTTCAGCATGGATGGCGACGTGGCGCCGCTGCGTGAGCTGGCAACGTTGTGCGCGGCCGAACACGCCACCTTGCTGGTCGACGATGCCCATGGTCTGGGCGTGCTCGGCGAACACGGCGCCGGCAGTGTCCGTGCCGCGGGCCTGAGCCAGCAAGAAGTGCCGCTGCTGATGGCCACGCTGGGCAAGGCGCTGGGCTGTGCCGGGGCCTTCGTGGCCGGGCCTTCCGAGTTGATCACCGGCCTGATGCAGTTCGCGCGGCCATACATCTACACCACGGCGATGCCGCCGGCGCTGGCCGCCGCCGGGCTGGTCGCGGTGCAACTGGCGCAGTCCGAGCAGTGGCGACGCGACAAGCTCGCCGCACGGATCGCGCAGTTCCGGCGCGGCGCGGCCCAGCTTGGGCTGCCCCTGGCGCCGTCGGAGAGCGCGATCCAGCCGCTGCTGCTTGGCGATGCCGCAGCGGCCATGGAGGCGGCCCGGACGCTGGAACGGCGTGGCTTGCTGGTCACCGCGATCCGGCCGCCCACCGTGCCCGCCGGCAGTGCGCGGCTGCGCATCACGCTGTCGACCGCCCACGAGGCAACCCATGTCGACCAACTGCTGAGCGCGCTGGAAGCCCTGCATCTGCCGCGCAGCAGCGATTGAATTCCGGGCGTCGCCGGCCCGCCACGTATAATTGCCGGCTGCCCCGCCGATCGCTGGTCCCCCATGTCCATCGTCAACCTCTCCGCCTACAAGTTCGTCAGCCTCGATGCGCTGCCGCTGCTGCGTGAGCGCATGCTGGAGCAATGCACGTCGCTGGCGCTGAAGGGCACCATCCTGCTGGCGCCGGAAGGGATCAACCTGTTCCTCGCTGGCGAGCGCGGGCCGATCGCAAGCTTCATCGACTGGCTGCAGCAGGACCCGCGCTTTGCCGACATCGTGCCGAAGGAATCGCTGTCCGCATCGGTGCCATTCCGGCGCATGCGGGTGCGGCTGAAGAAGGAGATCATCACCATGCGGCGGCCCACGATCCGCCCCGAAGGCGGCCGCGCACCGGCGGTGGATGCCGCTACCCTGCAGCGCTGGCTGGCACAGGGTCATGACGATGGCGGCCGCGCATTGGTGATGCTGGACACGCGCAACGACTACGAGACCGCGGTGGGCACCTTCGCCGACGCGGTCGACTACCAACTTGCCAGCTTCACCGGTTTCCCCGC
>JAPHUU010000018.1 GCA_026193555.1 Rhodanobacter sp. | reverse complement strand
GACCCTGGCCGCGGACGACCAGGTCCACCGTGTTGCCGGCTTCGATCGTGCCTTCCCGCAGCACGCGCAGGTAGACGCCGGTGCGCAGGGATTCGGCGAACCGCCTGGGCATGCGCACGTCGGCCAGCCGGATGCCCAGCTTGAAGCACGGCGTGCGCGGCTGGCTGATGGTGAACAGTGCATCGCCGATGCGCAGCTGGTCGCCCACGCACAGCTCGGCCTCGTCCAGCCCGGCCACCGTGAGGTTCTCGCCGAACTGCCCGTGGGGCAGGGCATCCCGGCCGAGCAGCTCACGCCAGTACGCGTAGTGATCGAGCGAATACGCGTACACGGCCTTGTGCTCGCCGCCGTGATTGACCCGGTCGGCCTGGCCATCGCCGTCGAGGTTGAGCCGGTGCACGGCCACCGCCCCGGTCACCGGCTGCTTGAAGATGCCGGTCATCACCGAGGCGTCGCCGTGCGCGACCTCCACGGGCTGCGCGACATTGATGGAGATCAGGGTCATGGTCATCGGTGCATCGCTCCGCAACCTCGGGGGTCAGGGTCCCTGGCTGGCCTGATCGCTCAGGCTTCCTTCGGCTTTCTCTTGCGGGTGGGTTTCGCTTCGCTGGCAGCGATGAGTCGCTGCAGATACGCAATGCCTTCCTGTTCGGGAAAGAAGGCGACCACATCGGCAACGGTCAGGCCGTAGCGCTTCCTGATCGACAGGAAGTCGGCCCTGGCGTGGGCCAGTCGCCTGTCGCCGGTCGGCTCTTCGGTGGACAGGTGTTCCTTGCGGTCTATCGCGGCGAGCTCTTCCTGGAAGCGCCGGAATGCGTCTTTGGGGATGGTCATGAAGGTAGGAACTGTCCGGAAAGGTCACGACAGTAGCGACTGTCTGCACAAGAAAAGTGATTATCTCACGCGCCGCACCGGGCCTGTTCGCACCTGCTTGAAGGCAGCGGCAGGACGTGTGCCCGGTGTGGCACGGGCGACCCGTTGCAGCCCGGCTTCAACCCGGTTCGATGGCCGGCTCGATGGCCGGGCTGGCATGTCGATGGGCCTGCTGCCAGCTGCGCAAGCCGATCATCGCCAGCACCACGAAGCCGGCATACAGCACCGAGGTGATCAGCAGGTGCTTGTAGACGTACTCGCCCACGTAGATCACGTCGACCACGATCCACAGCCACCATGCGGCGATGTGCCGACGGCCCTGCCACCACTGCGCCACCAGGCTGAAGGCGGTGAGTGCCGCATCCAGCCGGGGCAGGGCGGCATCGGTCCAGCGGTGCATGGCAAAGCCCAGCGCGAGGGCACACGCCAGACCGATCGCGAGGTGTGCGGCGGCCTCGCGGATGGGCAGCGGCGCGACCCGGACCAGACCATCGTCACCCAGGTGGCGCAGCCAGCGGTGCCAGCCGTAGACGATCAGCAGCGCGAAGGCGAGTTGCAGCAGCGCATCGGAATAGAGCCTGGCATCGACGAAGATCCATACATAGATCAACACCGACAGCAGCCCGATCGGCCAGCACCACGGCTGGCGCCTGGCGGTGAGCCAGACGCCCCAGGCGCTGAGCAGCGCGCCGATGAGTTCGACCCAGGTCATCTCAGAAGGCGGCCGTCAGCGACAGCCGGGCCAGTCGCGGCGCGCCCGGGAACAGGTAGCTGTCGCCGTAGGCGCTGCCGGTGTCGCGCCAGTAGAAGTGGTCGAACAGGTTGTCGACGTTCAGTCGCCAGGTCAGCGCGTGGCCGTGCCACCGGGTGCCGTAGCGCAGGCCGGCGTCGAACACGTTGTACGCAGGCACGGAGGTCACGCCGTCGGGCGTGGCGGGGTTGGCGCTGGCGTAGCGCCAGCCGCCGAGCAGGCTCAGGTCGTGCGCGAACGGCAGGCGGTAGTCCAGATAGACGGCCGTACGCAGGCGCGGCACGTTGACGATCTGGTGGCCTTCATAGCTGGGCGTGCCGGTATTCTGCGCGCGGGCGCGGATCAGGTTGACGCTGGCGGTGAGGCGCAGGTCGGGACTGACGCGGCCGGCGGCATCGAGCTCCAGTCCGCTGTGCACCTCGTCGCCGCGCTGGGCGAAGGTGAAGCCCTCGGCGGTACTGTCCGGTTGTGCGAACTGGTAGGGCTGGCGGATCCGGTACAGCGCGGTGGTGAGGCTGAGTACGTCGCTCCAGTCGTACTTCACGCCGGCCTCGATCTGGTGCGACAGCAGCGGCGCCAGCGTGGTGCCGCCGTTGGAGGTCCAGTACGGCGCCTGGCCGCCCAGCGACAGGCCCTCGCTGTAGCTCAGGTAGGCGGTCAGCGGCGCGGTGGGCTGCCACATCACGGCGGCCTGCGGCAGCGCCTTGTCGAGACGGGTGTCGCGCTGGAGCACGCCGGCGTCGTCGTAGGCGCGCTCGTGCAGGCGCACGAAGCGACCGCCGGCGAGCAGCTGCCAATGTGCGCCCAGGTGCATCCGATCGAGGGCAAACAGCGAGTGCTGCCAGCTGCTCAGGGTGCGTGCGGACGGCCCGGCCTGGTTCGGCGAGGGGGCGAAATACGGCGGATCGACCTGGCTGATGTTGGCCGTGCCGACGTAGTCGTAGACGTAGGGGCGCTGGTCCAGGGTACGGCGGAACGCGCTGGCGCCGAGGCTGATCTCGTGGCCCACGGTACCGGTGTTGAAACTGCCCTTGAGCACGGCGCGTACTTCGTCGTTCTGGCGGGTGTCGTCGGGGCTGCGGTAGTCGTAGACGTCGTAGTCGCCGTTGGGCGCAAAGAAATAGCCGGGTGTGGCGCCGCTGGCGCAGGCCGGCGAATAGAAGCAGCCGTAGGCGAAGGCGACGTTGTCGTCGATCTTGCTGCGGCTGTGGCCGGCCGACACTTGCGCGCTCCAGTTGTTGCTGAGGCGGTAGTTGAAGCGCGCCGTGCTGTTGCTTGCGTGGATGCCGACCGGCTGCTGCCACGGCTCGAAGCCGAGCATGCGGGTACGGCTGGGATGGGCCGGAAGGGTGGTGCCGCCCAGCAGCTGGTAGCCGGAGACCGAGCGCTGGCCGCTGGTCTGGTAGTCGGTGTCCAGCTGCAGTGTGGCATTCGGGCTGATCTTCCAGTCGGCCGCCAGCGAGAAGAAGCTGCGCCGGCCGTTGGCATGGTCGACGTAGGAGTGCATGTCCTCGTGGGCGGCGTTCACACGCACGCCAAACGTCGGCGACAGCCAGCCGCCGATGTCCACCGCGGCATAACGCGAACCGTGCGAGTCGGTGCCGAGGGTGGCGGTGCGCACCTCGGCCGGTCGCTTGCTGACGTAGTTGATCAGGCCGCCGGGCGCCACCACGCCGGCTTCCAGGCCACCCAGACCCTTGAGGATCTCCACCCGCTGCTTGTCCTCCAGCGGCAGCAGCTGCTCGCCGGTGAGAGTCAGGTCGTTGAGGCGGTAGCCGGTGGCCAGATCCAGCGCAAAGCCGCGGATGGCGATGTCCTGGTAGTAGCCGACCGGCGCGTAGTTGTCGCCCAGTGCCGCGTCGGAGCGGGCCAGTTCGCTCAACGTGCGCGGCTGGCGGTCGTCGATCTGGTCACGGGTGATCACGCTGACCGCGGCCGGGGTGTCGTGCAGCGGCGCGTTGCCGAAGCTGCCGAAGGTGTCGATCTGTGAGCTGTCGGCACGGTAGCCCTTGTCGCGGCTCGCGCTTACCTGGACCGTCGCCAGCGGCGTGGCCTGCGGCGTGTCGGCGACATCGTCGGCGCGCGCGATGGGCGTCTGCGCAAATGCCAGGGCTGAGAGCAGGGCAAGCATCAGGGGAGTGCGGGGCAAGGTCATCGTCATCGTCTCTGGGGGCGCGGACGAAGCGACGGCGAACCATCGCGCCCGGACGGACGCGATGGTTCTGCAAGCTCCCTACGCCGGTGCAAACCGGATCAGGTTCCAAGGGACTCTCTCAGCCCGGCAACGCCGGGCACCCCCGCTTCAAGAACGTCTATTTAATCACGAAATGCGACGGTGTGGGTCAGGCGCCATCATGGATGGATTGCAGCAGGGCCTGCCCCGGTGTCGTGGCGAACCAGGCGGCGTGACCGCGCAGGAAGGTGTCGTAGGCCACGTCGGCGTTGTCTCGCGAGCCGGTGATGGCGTGGAAATACTCGACCTCGGACAGCGCGAAATCCACATGCACCAGCGGCAGCAGGTCGGCCAGCAGGTGCACATCGGCCGCTTGCAGCGGTCGCTGCTGCCGATAGCCTTCAATCAGTGCGAGGGCGATCTCGGCGTGCGCCGCGCCGGTGCCGGTGTCGAGCTCCAGCCAGGCGATGGCATTGCGCTCGATCGCGGTGGCCAGGTCGAACAGGGCGAACGTGGCGGCGGCCAGGCCGAAGTCGAGCACCGCGGTGATCTGTGCGTGCGAGCCCGGCTCGTTCCAGCACAGGTTGGAGACATGCCAGTCGTTGTGCGTCCATAGTCGCGGCTGCTGCATCAGTCGCGGCTGCACGGCGGCATGCCAGGGTGCCAGCAACTGCGCGAAATCGTTCTGCCAGTCGCGGTCGCGCAGGTAGTCGGCGAGACCGGGGCGGTCGGGCCATTGCGCACGCAAAGTGGCGATCGGGTCGGCGGAGCTGATCAATTCGCTGCGCGCGACCAGGATGTGCGTGTCGCGCTGGGCGGCGTCGTAACCGGCCGCGGCGTCATGCAGTCTGGCCAGCATGCGTCCGGCGCGGTGTGCGTGCTCGCGGTTCGGCAAGGGCGACCACGAGATCGCGTCGCGGTACAGGTCGACACCGGCGGCGCGCTGGTGGATCTCGTAGATCCAGTCGCCGATGGCGGTGGCGGTCTGCTCTTGCGTGTTGCGCAGCACCGCCGGCACCGGCAGGCCGGCGCGGCGCAGGTGCGCCATGAAACGGTGCTCTTCGGTGAGGGTGGCGACCGAGCGCACCCGCCGATGGTGACGCTTGATGAAGACCATGCCAGCGGCGGTGTCGACGAGGCAGGCGGCCGACAGCGGACGCGGACTATGCCAGCCGACAGGTGCCGGCTGGCCGAGTTGCGGGTAGTCGTGCAGCAGCCGCCCGACCTCGGCGATGGTCAGCGCGGGCCAGTCCGGCAAGGCGCTGTCGGCGGCCAGTCCGTGCACACGGTGGGTTGGATCGCTCATGGGGCTGGCAACGGCCTAGTGTTCGAGGGCGGCAAACATCGCATTATCCTCGAAAGGCGCACTCGCATGCTTTCGCCGTGCTGCCGCTTCGCGTTTAATGGGCGGCTCCTCCTGTTGCGCGCCCCTCCATGAGTGCACTGCTGCTGTTGTTCGTCTGTCTGGTCCTTGGCGTGTTGGTGGCGCGCTTCGCCAAGCCGCCGTCCGGAATGGTGCACGGAATCAACTGGTGGGTGATCAACGTGGCGTTGCCGGCGCTGGTGCTGGAGCTGATCCCGCGGGTGAAGTTCGACACCCAGCTGTGGTTTCCGGTGGCGGCGATGTGGCTCACCTTCGGTGGTGCATGGTTGCTGTTCGGCCTGCTCGGGCCGCGGCTGGGCTGGTCGCGTCAGCGTACCGGCGCGTTGATCCTGGTCTGCGGGCTGGGCAATACGTCGTTCATGGGTTATCCGCTGATGCTGGCATTGCACGGCAAGCCGGGTCTTGCGCTGGCGGTGGTGGCAGATCAGCTGGGCTGCTTTCCGCTGCTGGCCTCGGCCGGCATCGTGGTCGCGTCGATCTATGCCGGGCGGACGCCGCAACCGGCGCTCATCGTGCGACGTATCCTCACCTTTCCCGCCTTCGTGGCGCTGATCGTCGGCATTCTGGTCGGATTGACAGGCGGGTGGCCGGCGCTGCTCGACGGGGTGTTTGCACCGATCGGCGCCACCCTGACGCCGCTGGCGCTGTTCTCGGTCGGGCTGCAGTTCACGTTCCATCCGGGCCGCCGGCAGGCCACGGCGATGGGGCTGGGTCTGGGCTGGAAGCTGCTGCTGGCGCCGCTGCTGTGCTGGGCGATGGGCGCAGCGGCTGGCGTGGAAGGGCTGGTGCTCACTGTCGGCGTGCTGCAGGCGGCGATGGCGCCGATGGTTTCGGCGGCGATCCTTGCCGACGAATACGAGCTGGAGCCGAGCCTCGCCAACACCGTGCTGGGGGCGGGCATCGTGCTGTCGTTGCTCACGGTGCCGCTGGGCAATCTGCTGCTG
>JAPHUU010000196.1 GCA_026193555.1 Rhodanobacter sp. | reverse complement strand
GCCGATGTCGTGTTCCAGCAGCACCATCGGCGGCACACTGATTTTCGCAAAGGCCAGCAATTGGGCACGCTCGATCACGTGGTGGTGTGGAACAAGCCCGTCGTGAAGCCGCACTGGCTCAGTGATGAAGACTTCGATGGACTACCCGAAACCATGCGGCTACGTGAAGTCCGTGTCGGCCCCAAAGTGTTGGTCAGCACACTGCTATCGCCGGCCGAGGCTGGCGTGCAGGACCTGAAGTCGTTGTATGCACCGCGCTGGAATGTCGAGCTGGACTTGCGCAACATCAAGATCACCCCCGGGCTGGACCGGCTGGTCTGCAAGACCCCATCGATGAACGAAAAGCAGTGGTGCGTTGGCCTGCTTGCCTACAATCTCATCCGGCTGCTGATGCTGCGCTCAGCCAAGCTGGCGGATGTGCTGCCACGCCAACTGAGCTTCAAACACAGCTTGCAACTGTGGCTGGCGTGGAGCCAGCGCGGCTTGCCTCCCGACGAAGTCCAGATCGAACGCTTGCTGGCCCTTATGGCGCACCGTCGTGTCGGCCGGAGGCCCGGACGCGTCGAACCCCGAGCCGTCAAACGAAGACCTAAACCGTTGCCGCTGCTCACTCAACCACGTGCCGTCGCCCGAGAAAAAATACGACGGTTTGGTCATCCAAAGAGGCTTAAGTAAGTGCCATTCGTCCCTGACACCTTTTCCAGGGGGTGATCTGCGGGCGCGACCGGCTCGACATCGCGAAACTCCGTGGCAGGGGAAAGGGATCCCGACAATCTATACCTGCGACGGTGAACGGATCAGAGGAGGCTCTGGACAGGCGGCTCTGGGCCGTGTCTTGGCGCTTGCCGGCAAGTGGCACCGACCCGGATATGCGCTGCACGACTCGTGGTAGTTGAGCTGATTGACCGCGACGCCGGAATGAGCAAATGAATCTGACTCCGGCCCGCTTCGTCATCGTCACAACGCGCCATTGTCGTTGGCAGGTGGAGCTGACGCGGATACCCGGCGCCTCCGCCCCCTGCGTCTGCTTTCCCAGCAAACGGCATGAAATGTCCCTGACACATTTTTCACTGTGACATGAGTTTTCGAAGGTGACTATTCATCAGCCGAGACGTCGAGAAAATGCACTCTGAAGACCTCTGTCTTGGCATTCCATTGACCTCAATCAAAAGTGCCCTGCGGGGCGACTGAGAATACAAGTGCCAAGAACGGCGCCCCACCACCCTACGGAGGTTTCCCATGCACAAGCCAGAGGCTCTCATGCACGGCACATCGCTGATACACCGGTTTGGTCAGCGCGCATTGCCGCTGGCGCTCCTGACGCCACTGCTCGCCTGGGGTGCCGTTCCCGCCGGTGCGCAGTGGCGCACCGTGGTGAACAACGGGGACTTCATGCCCTCGACGTCGTGCGCACCGAGTGCGCCGGCACCCACGTCGCCGCCGTGCCGACTCTTCAACAGTTTCAACCAACCGTCGGTGAATACCCAGGGCCTGGTGGTCTTCCGCGCGCGCAGCAAGGGCGGAGGGGGCCAGGGTGAACCGTTGCAGGGCGTCTACACCCGCAACATGTCCACGACCGGCCCGATCGTCCGCATCGTCGATCGCGACACGCCAGTGCCGCAACCGAACAACCGCGGCACCACGTTCCAGCAAACACCGTCGTTTCCCCGCATCGACCAGAGCTCGCCCACCGTGGTCACGCGTGGCAATCATCCGCCGGTGTGGCAGGTGCTGAACGATGCCGGCGAGGTGGTGGAGCAAGTCGGCACCAACGGCATCTACGCCAACCCGTTCGACGACGTGGTGACCGCCGAAAGCCGCCTCGGCAGCGTGCCGGCCTTCTCCTACTTCCAGGTGCCGGAGAGTCCGGGCACCGCCTTCGATATCGTCCCCGGCTCGCCGGCGATCACCCATCACGACATCATCGTGTTCAAGGGCAACTACACCGTCGGCTCCACCAGCAAGACCGGGGTGTACTACCGCCAGCTGATGAATGCGCCCTTCCCCATGACGGGCCAGCCATCGTTATACCCGGCCAGTGGCACCATGCCGACCGTGCTGATCGCCAACACCGACAGCTATATCCCCGGCACGAGCACGCATTTCGGCTCCACCGCACCGCCCAGCGCAGCGGATGACCAGGCCGTCTTCGTCGGTCTGGACAACGAGGACCATCCGACAGCGGGCGGCATCTACCTGGCCCCGCTCGACCAGTCGCAGCCGCCGCTGCAGACCCTGGTCCGGATCGGCGATGCCGTC
>JAPHUU010000108.1 GCA_026193555.1 Rhodanobacter sp. | reverse complement strand
CTCCAGTGTGAAGCCGTGCAGAAGAACGGTGTCACCGTTTCGCCGTCCGGGTAAAAATGCACGTTGAAGGGCCAGTCTCTGACCAAAGGCAGGCTGTCAAACACCTGGCAGTTGTCGCCGCCTCACGCTACAAACTGCAACCGTGCCAGCTCCGCATACAGCCCACCTTCGGCCAGCAGACTCTCATGCGTGCCCTGCGCCACGATGCGGCCACCGTCGAGGACGACGATGCGGTCGGCGCGTTGCACGGTGGCGAGGCGGTGGGCGATGACGAGGGTGGTGCGGCCTTTTTCCAGGCGTTCCAGCGCCTGCTGGATCGCCGCTTCGGATTGCGCATCGAGTGACGAGGTGGCTTCGTCGAGCAGCAGCAGCGGGGCGTCGCGCAGGATCGCGCGGGCGATCGCGATGCGCTGGCGCTGGCCGCCGGACAGGCGCACGCCGCGCTCGCCCATCTCCGCCTGATAGCCGTCGTTGAGTGCGCTGATGAAGTCGTGGGCTTCGGCGGCGCGGGCGGCTTCGCGCACTTCGTCGTCGCTGGCGCCTTCGCGTCCGAAGCGAATGTTGTCGGCGGCGCTGCCGCTGAAGATCACCGTTTCCTGCGGCACCAGCGCGATCGCGCCGCGCAGGTCGGCCAGGGTCACTGCGCGCAAGTCGATGCCGTCGAGGGTGATGCTTCCGCTTTGCGGGTCGTAGAAACGCAGCAGCAGCGAGAACACCGTGCTCTTGCCCGCGCCGGAGGGGCCGACCAGGGCGACGGTTTCGCCGGGGCGCACCTCCAGCGTGAAATCGTGCAGGGCGGCGGTGTCGGGACGCGTGGGGTAGTGGAAGCCGACGCCGTTGAACCGCAGCGCGCCGCTGATCGGCCGGGGCAGGGCAACCGGTTGCGCCGGATCGGTGATGTCGGCGCGCTCGGCCAGCAGTTCGCCGATGCGCTCCATCGCACCGGCCGCGCGCAGCACATCGCCCCACACTTCGGACAGGCCGGCCACCGAGCCGGCGGCGAACACGGCATACAGCACGAACTGGCCCAGCACGCCGGCGCCCAGCGTGCCGGCCAGCACATGGCGGGCACCGGCCCACAGCACCAGGGTGATCGCACCGAACACCAGCACGATCACCGCCATCGTCAGTAGTGAGCGCATGCCGATGCGCCGGCGCGCGGTGGCCAGCGCACGCATGATCGCGCTGGCGTAGCGCGTGCTCTCGATGTTCTCGCGGGCGTATGCCTTCACCGCAGTGGAGGCGTTGAGCGTTTCGTTGGCGATCGCGGCGGCATCGGCGAGGCGGTCCTGGCTGGCGCGCGAGAGCTTCTGCACGCGGCGGCCGAACACCAGGATCGGCAGCATCACCGCCGGAATCACCAGCGCGGTGAGGCCGGCCAGCGACGGCGCGGTCCAGACCATCGCCACCGCCGCACCGATCAGCATCACCGCGCTGCGCAGTGCCACCGACACGCCGGAGCCGATCAGCGCCTGCACCACTTCGGTGTCGGCGCTCAGGCGCGACAGCAGTTCGCCGACGCGGCTGCGCTCGAAGAAGCCCACGTCGAGCCGGATCACCTGCGCGTAAAGCGTCTGCCGCAGCGAGGCGAGTGCGCGTTCGCTGAGCAGGGTGATGCAGAAATAGCGTGCCGCCGTGGCCACGGCGAGCACCAAAGCCACGCCGAACAGCGCGATGAAGGTGCCATTGATCACCGCCTGGCTGGAATGCCCGAAGCCCTGGTCGATGATGTGGCGAAACGCCAGCGGCAGTGCCAGCGAAGCGCCGGACGACAGGCCCAGAAAAACCAGCCAGCCGATGGCCAGCGCGCGATGCGGTTTCAGGAACGGCCAGAGTTCGCGCAAGGCACCGATGCGGCGGGCGGGACGTGTCGTGTCGGTGGTGGCGTCGCTCATGAGCTCTCGCAGGCGGATCGGAAATGACGCGGGTCCGCGCGGGCGCGGGCGATGCCATTCAAGGTGGGGCGTGGCGCGGCCGATTCAATCCATGCCGCAGCCTGGGCGGCTCAGTCGAGCCGTCTGGCACTGCTGCGGCCGCGGCTGATGTCGGCGATCAGCACGTCGGCTTCGTCGACCCGGCTGTCCGGCAGGCGCAGTTGCAGTTCGACGCCGTCGGCACCGAAGTCCTCCCGTTCGATCTCGGCCTGCAGTTCCTTCAGGCGCGCCTTGAGCAGCGTCAGCTCGGCGAATTCGCAGTGCACGCCGAGTCGCGCCATCGCCACGATCGGCAGCCGCTCGGCCAGCCGCAGGCATTCCGCGGCGGTGCCGCCGTAGGCGCGCACCAGCCCGCCGGCGCCGAGCTTGATGCCGCCGTACCAGCGCGTCACCACCACCACCACGCCGTCCATCTGCTGCCCCTCGATCGCCTGCAGGATCGGCCGTCCGGCGGTGCCGCCGGGCTCGCCGTCATCATTGAAGCGGTAGTCCTGGCCGATCCGGTACGCCCAGCAGTTGTGGGTCGCGGTGGGGGTGCTGACGTCACGCACGAAGGCCAGCGCCTGTTCGGTGGACGTCACTGGTGCCGCCA
The DNA here is from genome assembly GCA_026193555.1 of Rhodanobacter sp. Taxonomy (GTDB): domain Bacteria; phylum Pseudomonadota; class Gammaproteobacteria; order Xanthomonadales; family Rhodanobacteraceae; genus Rhodanobacter. Next base: position 8,477 of record JAPHUU010000108.1, on the reverse strand, counting down.
GCGCCAGGAATCGACTCTTCTTGATCTCCTGCTGGTACTGGCAGGCCTGGCTCAGCGTCGACCATGATTCGCTCATGCGCGGTTCCGCCGGCGGCGCACACGGCTGGCGCCGCCCGTCGCGGGGGCTGGCATCGGCATTGCGTCCGGTTTGGCGGCTTTCTTCATCGACGCGCAGGTTAAGCCATCTGCGATCATCGCGGGCGGCCGGACGCCACGGCGCCGGCCCCGCGGGATGCGGCTGCGGCGGCTGGCGTGATCGCTGTCATCCTGCGGTAAGCCAAAGCGTGCACACTGGGCGGCATGTTGCCGCCGGCGCAAGGTCACCCGGTGACCACTGCCGGCGGGATACCCTGTTGAAACCCATCGCCGGTCAAGACCGACGGCCCCAGGATTCCGTACCGATGAACAGTCACATCATCCGCGAAACCCGCTCCGGCGCTTCACCGGCGCCCGCGGCCAACGACGGCCCGTCATCGGCGGGTGCGATCGATCTCAACGATAGCCGGCTGTATATCAACCGTGAGTTGTCGCAGCTGCAGTTCAACATCCGCGTGCTGGATCAGGCGCTGGATCCGGGCACGCCGTTGCTGGAGCGGCTGAAGTTCCTGCTGATCTTCTCGCGCAACATGGACGAGTTCTTCGAGATCCGGGTGGCCGGGCTGAAGGGGCAGATCGCACTGGATCACGAACTGATCGGCGCCGATGCGATGGCGCCGCGGCGGGCGCTGGCCGAGATCAGCAAGATCGCGCATCAGCAGATCGAGCGGCAGTACGCGATCCTCAACGAGCGGATGCTGCCGGAGCTGGCCGACCATGGCATCCGTATCGTGCGTCGCACGCAATGGACAACAAAACAGAAGCTGTGGGTGCACCGCTATTTTCGCGAGGAGGTGGCGCCGCTGGTGACTCCGATCGGGCTCGACCCGACTCATCCGTTCCCGCTGCTGGTCAACAAGAGTCTCAACTTCATCGTGCGGCTGGAAGGGGTCGATGCCTTCGGCCGCGATTCGGGACTGGCGATCGTACCGGCGCCGCGCGTGCTGCCGCGGCTGATCCGTCTGCCGGAGTCGATCTGCGATGGCGGCGACAACTACGTGCTGCTGTCCTCGATCCTGCATGCGCATGCAGAGGAGCTGTTTCCCGGTATGCAGGTGCTCGGTTGCTACCAGTTCCGGCTGACCCGCAATGCCGATCTCACGCTCGATCCGGAAGACGTCGAGGATCTGGCGCTGGCCTTGCGCGGCGAGCTGTATTCGCGCCGCTTCGGCGATGCGGTGCGACTGGAGGTGGCCGACAACTGCCCGAAGGACCTGATCGACTACCTGCTCAAGCAGTTCGGCCTCAACGAGTCCGAACTGTACGAAGTGAAGGGCCCGGTGAATCTGGCGCGGCTGTTCAGCATTGCCAACAACGTCAACTATCCGCAGCTGCAATATCCACCGTTCACGCCGGCGCTGCCCAAGGCGATCAAGCACGTCGAGGACCTGTTCCAGGTGATCGGCAAGCAGGATGTGCTGCTGCTGCACCCGTACGAGTCGTTCTCGCCGGTGGTCGATCTGCTGCGCCAGGCGGCGAAGGATCCGCAGGTACTGGCGATCAAGCAGACGCTGTACCGCACCGGCGCCAAGTCCGAGATCGTCGATGCGCTGGTCGATGCGGCGCGTGCGGGCAAGGAGGTGACTGCGGTGGTCGAGCTGCGCGCACGCTTCGAGGAGGAGTCGAACTTGTCGCTGGCCTCGCGCCTGCAGCAAGCCGGCGCGATGGTGATCTACGGCGTGGTCGGCATCAAGACGCACGCCAAGCTGATGCTGATCCAGCGGCGCGAGGGCACTGAGCTGGTGCGCTACGCCCACCTGGGTACCGGCAACTACCACTCCGGCAACGCGCGGCTGTACACCGACTACAGCCTGCTGACCTCCGATCCCGCGCTGTGCGAGGACGTGCACAAGCTGTTCAGCCAGCTCACCGGCATGGGCAAGGTGATGCGCATGAAGAAGTTGCTGCATGCGCCGTTCACGCTGAAGAAGTCGCTGCTCGAAATGATTGCGCGCGAGACGGCGCATGCCGAGGCAGGCCGGCCGGCGCAGATCATCATCAAGGTCAACGCGCTGGCCGAAACGAGGATGATCCGCGCGCTGTACAAGGCCAGCATCGCCGGCGTGCAGATCGAGCTGATCGTGCGCGGCGTGTGCTGTCTGCGGCCCGACGTGGCCGGCGTTTCGGACCATATCCGCGTGCGCTCGATCATCGGCCGTTTCCTCGAGCACAGCCGGATCTACTGGTTTGCCAACGATGGCGAACCCGAGCTGTACCTGGCCAGCGCCGACCTGATGGAGCGCAATCTGGATCGGCGCGTCGAGACGGCCTTCCCGATCGAAGGCAAGAAACTGCAGCAGCGGGTGCATCACGCACTCGAGCGCTATCTGGCCGACAACAGCAGCGCCCTGCTGCTGCAACCGGACGGCACTTACCTGCCGGTACCGCGGGGCGCCGACGAGGCCGTCCGCAACGTGCAATCCGAACTGCTGGAAACGCTCTGCACCAGCGCGGCGACCGACGGTCACTGAGGGCGGCGGCAGGGTATTCCTCCAGCCGGCGGCCCGCGCGCGGTTTGTGCGACTGCGGCGGGCTCGCGCTGCAATGTGCGCCCGTGCACATTTTCAGGGTCGCGGATCGCCGTTTGTCGGGCAATTGCTACCGTTGGTCGGTCAGGGGCTGGTCATGGCCAGGCGGATGAGTACAGTGGATGCAGGGGTATCAGGGAGAATTCCATGCAAGTCTTGTCGCGTCAGCGAGGCGTCTCGTTGATCGAATTACGGTGGGGTAGCGATGTGTCTCGGGTTGCCATGAGGCGACATGTGCGCGGCTTCACGCTGGTCGAGCTGATGATCACCATGGCCGTGGCGCTCGTGTTGATCATGATTGCGGTGCCGAGCTTCCGGACCATGACGCTTTCCAACAAGCTCACGACGACCGTCAACGACATGGTCGGCGCCATCAATCTGGCGCGAGTGGAGTCGGTCAAGCGCAACGCCAATGTCCAGTTCTGCAGCAACCTCGCGGCCAGCAACACCACCGACCCGCTGGGCGCGGCATGCGGCACGCAGACCGGCGCGGTGATTGCCATGGCGGGGACGGTGGCGCAGCCGGTGGGTACCGGCACCGTGGACCTGGTCGATCCGCTGCAGCTGAGCGGCAACGTGAAGGCGATACGTTTCGGCGGGCAGGGACTGGGGTATGCCATTGGCGCCACCGGGCCTTATACGGGGCTGGTTGCCGACATCTGCACCAGCGGCATGAGCAGCAACAATCACCGACAGATCAACATGACGGCCGGCTCGATCATTGTCACCACCACCACGTCGGGAACATGCCCGTGATGAATGCCAGCAGACCTGCGGTCGTATGGCCGCGTACAGCAGCCAGATTCGGGATGCATCAAAAACTTTCGAAGCAGTCCGGCGTCGGTCTCATCGAGGTGCTGGTGGCGGTGCTGGTGCTGTCGATCGCCTTTCTGGGCATTGCCGCGCTGCAGGCGATGTCGCTGTCCACCAACAACAGCGCGATGGCGCGCAGCATGGCGACGATTGCCAGCTATTCGATCCTCGATGCGATGCGCGCGGATAGCGCCAACGTCACCGCCTACAACACCGCGTCCAGCATCACGGCCAACAACTGCCCTGCAGCGGCAGGGTCACTGGCCAATGCCCAACTCAACACCTGGTGCAAGCAGCTGGCCCAGAGCCTCGGTGCGAGTGCGTCGACCACTGGCAACATCAATTGCACCGTCGTCGCCACTTCCGTCACCGACTGCACCGTCACCATCACTTTCGACGACAGCCGGGCAGGGGTGGGTGGCAGCGCCATCCAGACCATCACCACCAAGGCCATGCTATGACTCGCCGTCACAACGTGAAGGTCAGGCCTTCGTCGGGATTCACCCTGATCGAACTGATGGTGGCCATGTTGCTGGGCCTGATCGTCATCGCCGGCGTGGTCAGCGTCTTCCTGGCTACCCAGCAGTCGTACCGGACCAATCAGGCGCTGGGGGATGTGCAGGACAGCTCGCGGATCGCGTTTGAAATGATGGCCCGCGACATCCGCGATGCGGGCCTCACCGGTTGCGACAACAGTGGCCGCATCGGCAACGTCCTGGCCAACGGGCCGAACAAGGGTGGTACGCCTGCGTGGTGGGCCAATATTGGCAATGGTGCGGCGGGCTATGGTGCAGTGGCGGGTTACGGTGCGGGAACCGCCACGACAGACCCGGCCCTGACGGTCGGCACGGCTGCGGGACAGCAGGTGACCGGCACCGATTCGGTGGCCCTGCTCGGGGCGGCGGAATCGGGGCTGAGCGTGCTCAGCGACAACCAGGTGACGGCGCAGTTCGTGCTCAACGAGGTCAGTTCGACTCTGCAGGCGGGTGACGTACTGATGGTTTGCGATCCCGATCATTCGGCGATCTTCCAGGTCACCAGCTACGCCAGCGCCAGCAAGACGGTCAACTACGTCACCGGCTCGGGTACGCCGGGCAACTGTTCCCAGGGGCTGGATTATCCCACCGCATGCACCACCACCGGCAACAGCTATACGTTCAGCCCCAATGCGCAGATTGCCGAGATGACCGCCGCCGACTGGTATCTGGGCAACAACCCGGTGGGAGGCACCTCGCTGTATCGCATGGTGCTGAACAACGCGACCGGCCAGGAGATGGTGCGTGACGTCACCGCCATGAGCATCCTCTATCACCAGCCACCCAATACCAGCTTCGTGGCGGCAAAGGCGGTCACCAACTGGGGGCTGGTCGATGCCATTCAGGTCGCGCTGACGGTGCAGAGTACCGACCAGCGTGCGGGTACCGACGTCAAGCCGATCTCCCGCACGTTCACGGCCACCACCACCATACGCAACCGGGTGAAGTGAGATGAGTTTCCATACCGTATTGCCGATCCCTGCCGCTGGCCGGCGCATGTCACATGGATCACTGGCGGATGGCCAGGCGGCGGGTGTTGCCATCGATTCCACGCCCGCCGGTCATGCTGCCCCCGGGCGACTCGCGCACACGGGTTGTTTGCAGCGCAGGCTTCCGGCGCGAGCCAACCAGCGCGGCGTGGCGCTGGTGGTGGCGCTGATCCTGCTGGTGATCATCACGTTGGTCGGGCTCGCCGCCGTGCGTGGCACGATCATGCAGCAGAGGATGGCGGCGAATCTGTACGACCGGCAGATCGGCTTCCAGAGCGCCGAGGCGGCCATGCGTGTCGCCGCGTCGTTGATCACCACCAATCCGGGCATCGTCGCCCGCAACTGCCAGGCGGGCGGTGTGGTCTGCAAAGCCAATCCGTTTACGGATAGGGGCTTGCCGGCGGGGACCATTCAAACGGTGACCGCTGGCACCGCGGCGGGTCAATTTTCCGTTGGCGCGGTCGCCACCGGCCAGCCGCAATTCGTCATCGAAAACATGGGCAACTGGGCCAACCCCTCCGCCAACACCGGTTTTGGCCAGAATGCCAGCTCGCACAATTACGGTGTGACGGGCGGTACCAGTACGGCCATCTATTACCGCATCACCGCCCGCAGCGGCGATCCGGCAGCGGTGGGTGCCCGCGCCGTGGTGACGTTGCAGGCGATGATCAAGCAGGGCTGAGATGGCTTCCGAAGAATGATCCCGATGCATGGGTCTTCCCGTGCCGCATTTTCCAAGAGTGAAACGATATGAACATCAGCTTCCGCCTGCATGACAAGGCTGCCAGGGCTCTCGGCAAAGCGTTGTACACCGGCTTGGCCGTGTGGATGCTGGGCGCTGTCTGCTCGCCCGCGCACGCCGCCACGACCGTCGCGGTCGATCAGCAGCCGTTGATCATCCAGCAGCCCCTGCCGCCGAATATCACCTTGATGCTGGATGATTCGGGCTCGATGGGTTGGGATTACATGCCGGATAGAAATTACCTGGCGAGCACCACGGATGATGGCTATCGGGATTCGGCCAACAATGGCGTCTACTTCAACCCCACCATCACCTATGCACCACCACCGAGGGCCGATGGCACGTCTTACCCGGTGCAGACTCATGTGACGGCAGCCTTTGTCGACGGATTTGCGACGACTCCAAACGCGGTGGATGTGACGCGATACTCGAATACCTTTCCGTTTTACACGGCATTCTCATTCACCCAGACCAGTACCTATGACGCGACGTTTGGGCCGGTGACCACCACCACGTATACGTGCCCCGATGGATACTCCCTGTATCAGGGCGACCGGTGCCGTGAAAACAGCTGGCCCCATTACAAGATAGACGCCACGGCAACGCCCACCACCGTCGATGTCTGGTACTGCCAGCAGGGCGACGTCCTCGACGCCACCACCAATATATGCACGGCGACCACCATCACGCAGAGATATTATTTTACCTACACCACGGGTGCGGCGGCCGGTCCCTACACCCAGCACTACGTTGGCAAGGCGGGCGATTGCACCGCGCTGCCTGCGTTGCCGGCGGCAAGCCAGGCGGTGTGCGATGACAGTGCGGCGACACGGCAAAATGTGGCCAACTGGTTTTCGTACTATCACACCCGCATCCTGATGGCCAAGAGTGGCCTGATGAACGCCTTCACGACCATCGACCCCACGTTTCGAATCGGGTTTGGCTCGATCAATGGCAACAATGATTCGCATCTGCCTTCACCGAAGGCTACTTTCGGATCCAATGGCAATGCCATTGCCGAGGTGGCGCCCTTTGGTGACGGATCGGCGCTCACCCAGAAGGCCAGTTTCTGGAACTGGGTGGCCGGCGAATCAGTAGGTTCCTCCACGCCGTTGCGGGCTTCGCTGGATGCGGTCGGTCGTTATTATCAAGACCCCCAGCCGTGGTCGACCATGACCACGGACCCCAACTACTCAGCCAATGCCGGCACCGAACTGGCCTGCCGTCAGTCGTACACGATCCTGACCACCGACGGTTTCTGGAACGGGCCGACGCCGTCCAGTGTAGGCAATGAGGACGGCACCAACGGCACCAAGGTAACCGGCCCCAATGGCCAGTCCTATACCTATACGGCGGCATTGCCCTACAAGGATGCCAACAGCGACACGCTGGCGGATGTCGCCATGAAGTACTGGGAGACGGATCTGCGCACCACGACGGCCAATGAGGTCTCCACCAGCACGGAAGACCCGGCCTTCTGGCAGCACATGACCACCTTTACCCTAGGCCTGGGTTTCACCCCCACCGGCATTGCGCCGTCGGGCACCACCATGGAGCAGATTTTCAACTGGGCCAACGGCGGCGCCGCGATCAGCGGCTTCAGCTGGCCCACGCCAACATCTGCCAATGGTGGATCGATCAACAACATCGCCGATCTGGCCCATGCCGCCGTCGACGGGCATGGCGGTTTTTATTCCGCCAGCACCCCGCAGGCCTTCGCCAGCGGCTTGACCGATGCGCTGAAGCGCGCCACCGAGCGCGTCGGCACCGGCGCCAGCCTGGCGGCCAACTCGACCAAGCTGACCACCGGCACGGTCGCCTACCAGGCCAACTACTACACATCCAAGTGGAAGGGCGATCTGAAAGCGCTCGCCATCGACCCTGCCACCGGCACCATCGCCACCACGCCAAGCTGGAGCGCGGCCAGTGCCTTGCCCGCGTTCGGCAGCCGCAACATCAAGACCTACAACCCGGTGAGCAATGCGACCGTGGCGTTTACCGCTGCCCAGCTGAGCAGCCTGTCGACGGCCGAGCAAAGCGCGCTCGGCACGTCGGCGACGGCACAGGCGGCGATGATCAATTACCTGCGGGGTGACGCATCGCAGGAAGAAAAGAATTCCGGTGCCTACCGCAATCGCGATACGCCGCTGGGTGACGTAGTGGACTCCCAGCCGGTATATGTGGGCGCGCCCGATCCCAACCAGTTCATCGGTGAATCCTTCGCTGGTTCGTCGACGTTCGCGGCGTGGGCAAACAACAAGCTCTCGCGGGCACAAGTGGTACTGATGGCGGCCAATGACGGCATGTTGCATGCGGTCAATGCCGGTACCGGTGCGGAGACCTTTGCCTACCTGCCGGCGGCGGTGATCACCAGCGGCTTGAGCGCGCTTGCCAATCCGAGTTACGGCGTCACGACGGCCGTGCCGCATCAGTACTTCAACGACGGCGAACTGACGGTGGCGGATGTCTACTTCACTGCCTCGACGGATTGGCACACGGTGGCGGTCGGCACCACCGGGCGTGGCACGGCACGCGCAATCTATGCGCTGGATGTCACCGATCCCGCCAACATCACGCTGCTGTGGGAGCGCTCAGCCGGCGACGGCAAGACCAACAGCAATTACATCGGCCAGATGACCGGCAAGCCGGTCATATCGCAGACCTCCGACGGCACGTGGTCGGTGCTGATGGGCAATGGCTACAACAGTTCAGCGGGGGTGGCGGCGCTGCTGCAGTTCAACGTGACCGACGGCACGCTCTATGTGCACCCGGT
>JAPHUU010000066.1 GCA_026193555.1 Rhodanobacter sp. | reverse complement strand
CCGATCGTGGCCATCGATGCCCCCAGCACCGTGGCCATGAAGATCGGCAGCAGGCTGTGCACCAGTTCGGAGGAGATATCCATCAGCATCGAGCCGAAGCCGAGCACCCAGATGCCCATCGGCAGCGAGCGAAACGCGGCCGCGGCAGGGGGTGACGACTCGGGATCCTTGGTCGGCGATGGGCGCATGAGTTTCGGAAACTCCGGGCGACGACGGAACTCGGGCAAGTATCGGACAAGGGAGACCACCGAGGGAGACTTTGGGTCCGCCGGAACGAAACCCTGATGGTCCGTGGTTTCGACGACCAGCAACCGCATGCCCGGAATCAGACGTCATCCGGACAGGGGCGCGGCGGACGCCGCCAAGTGTGCACTACCATGCGGCGCAAGGGAGTCCTGCCGAAAGCAGCGCGGCCAGGTGACATTCCGGCGGCCCTCTTCAACGCCTTCGTGGCCGTCTCGCCACGCGGCCACCAGTGAAAGGAAACGTTCCGATGCGCGCATCCTTCCGGCTTGCCCCCCTGCTGCTTCTGCTGGCCCTGCTGATGGACGGCTGCCCGGCGCGCGGCGACGTGACCAAGCCGATCCCGACCGTGTTCGTTACCGCTCCGCAGCCTGCGCATCGACTGGTGGTGATGCTGCCCGGACGCGGTGACGACCTCGACTCACTGCAGCGCACCGGCATCGCCCAGCTGATCCAGCAGGCATGGCCCGATGCCGACGTGGTGCTGACCGGACTGACCCTGCCGTACTACCGGCAAGGTCAAGCGCCGCAACGATTGCACGACGAGGTGATCGTGCCGGCGCGGCAACGGCACGCCTACCGCCAGGTGTGGCTGGCAGGCGTCTCGCTGGGCGGCATGGGCACGCTGCTGTACGACCGCGCCTATCCCGGCCAGGTGGATGGCATGCTGCTGCTGTCACCGTACCTCGGTGACGGCGCGATCCGGCGCGAGATCCGCAACGCCGGTGGTCTGGCGCAATGGAACCCCGGTCCGCCTCAGCCGATGGGGCCGACGACGTTCCAGCACGAGCTGTGGCGTTACCTGAAGCATCTGTCGGGCAACCCGGCGCGCACCCACTCGATGTGGCTGGCCTATGGCGACAGCGAGAGCTTCCGCCAGCCGATCGAGCTGATGAGCCCGCTGCTGCCACCGGATCACGTGATCATGATGCCGGGCCACCACAACTGGAAGCTGTGGCGCCAGGCTGCGCGCGCCATGCTGCAGCGGGCCTCGCTCGATACGCCAGGACACTGAGCTTGCTCGGGCTGCCCCAGCCTCAAGCACCCAGCCTCAGCGCAGCCCCACCGTGCCATTCGCCGCCTGCACCAGCTTCACGGGGTCGTAGCCCACGCCGTCCTTGAATACCAGCTCGACGTTCTCGATGTCCTTGATGTGTTCGGCGGGATTGCCCTTGAGCAGCACCAGGTCGGCTACCTTGCCCGGCTCGATCGAACCGATCAGCTTGTCCTCACCCATGAAGCGGGCGCCGTTGAGGGTGGCGATCCGGATCGCCTGCACCGGCGTGAAGCCCGCTTCCACCAGCAACTCCACCTCGCGCTGGTCACCGTAGCCGGCGATCACCCCGCCGTAACCGGTCGGGTCGAGCCCCGCCAGCAGCGTGCCGCCCTGCTGCACGAAGGCGTACTCGAACTGCTCTTCCAGCTTGAACAGCTTGACCCAGGGAGAGTCCGCCTTCGCCCCCACGCTGGCACGCGTCTTCAGATACTCCACCCGGGTTTCCGGCAACATCGCATCCAGCACGCGCTGATCCACTGGTGCGCGCCCGGGCACGAACGTCTCGAATACCGGCAGGGTCGAGGTGACCGCCACATGCTTCGACACCAGGTAATGGATCAGCTGCTGCAGTGGCGGGCTGTCGATGCTCAGCGTAGCCAGGTGGGCGGCCGCCAGCCTGGTGTCCGGGCAGACGTCCACCTGCTTGCCCGGAGTGAACTCGGTATCCACCACCAGGCCATGCTCGAGATCGTCGATGCCCAGGTCCACCGCCTCGCGAAAGCCGACCGAGCAGAGGTGGCCGGTGATCTTGATATGCCGCGCGTGCGCCGCCTCGGTGGCGGCGGCCAGCTCGGCGCGGGTGATGTGCATGTAGGCCTTGAACGAGGTGGCGCCCTCGCCGATCCAGTAGTTGACCGTGGCGCGCGCATCGGCGGCGCCGGTCAGCTCATGCAATTGCGGAGCGAAGCTGCCCACGCCCTCCAGATACGGCCCGGTGGTATGCATCTTCGGTCCGGGAATCTTGCCGGCGTCGATCGCCTGCTTCAATGCCAGATCGGTATACGGCTCGACGCTGCCGGTGGTGCGGATGGTGGTGACGCCGCCCGCCAGATAGAGCTTGGGAAAGCTCGACCCCTGCTCCGGATACAGCGCTTCCTTCGCCCCCGGATTCACCTTCGGCGCCGGATAGAACATGTGGTCATGCATGCCGACCAGACCGGGGATGAGCGTATGCCCACTGCCGTCGATCACCGTCGCGCCCACGGGTACCGGCGCATGCGCCCGGACCGAGGCGATCCGCCCGTCGCGCAGCACCACGGTCTGGTCCTCCTTCGCCGGCGTGCCGTTGCCGTCGATCACCCGCACATGGGTGATCGCCAGCAACGGCTGGCCATATTTCACGAACTGTTGCGTCTGTGCCGACAGCGTTGGCGACTGCGCGCACAGCGGCGCGGCAAGGCACAGGCCGACGAGCAACGCGCCGGTGCCGGAGAGCAGCGCGCGACGACGCGGCAACAGGGCACGTGGAGAAAATTGGACACTCTTGTACACGGCGATCCCCTGGAAACCGGAAGCGAACAGACACACCGACGACCGGCCCGAGACCGGGGCGCCAACGCGTTTTCGCCTATCAGATCACAGGAGCAACGACGGCGCAGCCCCTGCCGGGTCGTCCGCACCCGTCCATGCCGCCGACACACGCCGCCCCGCCGCGAAATCGTCCACCACCGGGACCAGCCGATGGTCGTGATCGCTGCGCAGCACCTCGATATTCACTCCCGCCAGTGCCATGCCCGACATAGGTCGCCGAGCCAGCCGGCTCCCACCGCTCGTGTCACAACGGCGACCGTCGTGGCACGAGCGGTGCCTTTCACGACATCATCCGTTGACGGCGATCTTGCGCATGCTGCCATTGCCTTTCTTCGGCAGGGTCAGCATAAGCACGCCATTCTCATAGCGGGCGTCCGCTTTGTTGCTGTCGATATCGCTTGGCAGGGTAAAGGCT
>JAPHUU010000122.1 GCA_026193555.1 Rhodanobacter sp. | reverse complement strand
TGCTGGCCGTGCTGCTGTTCGTGCTCATCGCGTTTGCCGTGAGTGCACGGCAGTCCGGTGAACTGCCCCGCTTCGACATCGCGCTGGCCAGAAGCCTGCACGCGCAGTTGCCGCTGCCGCTGCTGCGCGCGGCCGCCATGCTCACCCATCTGGGCGACGTGCTGTGGATCGCCCCGGCAGCCACCTTGCTGCTGGTGGTCCTGCTGCGGCGTCGACAGTGGCGACTCGCCGCAGTCTGGGCACTGGCGTTGATCGGCATCATGCCGATCGACGGCGGCCTCAAGGCGTTGTTCCAGCGCGTGCGGCCGCTGCACGATCACGGCTTCATCAGTGAGCCGGGCTGGAGCTTTCCCAGTGGTCATGCGTTCGGTGCGACGGTGTTCTGCGGGATGCTCGCCTATGTGCTGTTACGTCTGCTGCCGCAGCGCTTTCATCGCGCGGTGGTCGCCAGCGCGCTGGGCCTGATCGGCGTGATCGGGATCAGTCGCATCCTGCTGCAGGTGCACTATCTCAGCGATGTGCTGGCCGGCTATGCCGGCGGCGCGGCATGGCTGGTGCTGTGCATCGGCATCGCCGAGTACCTGCGCGGCAGCACGTCCGCCGCCGCAGGCAACGTCCCCCCGGAGCCGCGGCCGTGAACGACCTGTTCGCCCCTGCCCCAATCGATGGCCCGCGCATCCGCGTCGGCATCGGAGGCTGGACCTATGCACCGTGGCGCAACAACTTCTACCCGGCCGGCCTGGTGCAGCGGCGCGAGCTGGAATACGCCAGCCGCCAGTTGCGCGCAATCGAGATCAACGGCACCTTCTACGGCGCGCAGAAGCCGGCCACCTATGCGAAGTGGGCGGCCGAGACGCCGGCCGGATTCGTGTTCTCGCTGAAGGCGCCGCGCTACATCACCGAAGGCCGGCTGCTGGCCGATACTGGCAAGGGCATCGAGGGCTTCGTGCACGGCGGACTGGCCGAATTCGGCGACCGACTGGGGCCGATCCTGTGGCAACTGCCGCCGTCGCGCCCATTCGACGCCGACGACCTGGCCGCGTTTCTGGACGCGCTGCCGCGCGAACTGGCGGGCCAGCCGCTGCGCCACGTGCTGGAAGTGCGCCATCCCAGCTTCCAGTGCGAGCCCTATGTGGCGCTGGTGCGCGCGCACGGCGCACCGACTGTGTTCACCGACTCGCCCGCCTACCCCTCGCTGGCCGATCTCAGCGGCGACTTCAGCTATGCGCGGCTGATGCGCAGCGCCGACGAGATGCCGGCCGGCTACGCGCCCGAAGCGCTGGATCAGTGGGCGGGATATGCGCGGGACTGGGCTGCAGGCAAGGACATTGGCGCCCTGCCTCACGCCGCGCCATTGCAACCGGAAGGCCCGGCGCGTGATGTCTTTCTATTCTTCATCGGCAGCGCCAAGCATCGCAACCCGGCTGCGGCGATGGCGCTGCAGGCGCGGATCGACCGCATTCGCTGAATCCGGTCCTGCCTGTTGATGGCGCCGCGGCCGCCAAGCGCACCCAGCAGGGCGTCATGGAAGGTCGCTGCGCCCGACATTTGCTGCCCGGGCTGACGTAACCGATCATCGCGAATTCCCTGATTGAATGGAGGCAAGCGCGCCAGCTTCCCGCAATCGCCAGCCGCGGTCATCGACCGGTTTATCGGCGGGCGGACCCGCACTAAGCTCGCCACCTGCACACGACACCACGGATCCGCATGCGCCAGCTCAAGCCGCTGTTTCTCCTCGCCGGGCTCATCGCTGCCGTGGTCTTGTGGCAGCGACCCGCACCAGCGCCCCCGCCGGGCCTGACCTCCCCGACGACCTCGGCACCAAGCCGTCAGGACACGCCGTCGCTGCCGGCATTCCTGCCGCCTGGGGCGCAGGTCGCACTGGACCGGATCGCCCGCGGCGGCCCGTTTTCGCATCGGCAGGACGGCATGGTCTTTGGCAACTACGAAGGCCTGCTGCCGAAGCAGCCGCGGGGCTACTACCACGAGTACACGGTGGAGACGCCGGGCGCCGGCACCCGCGGCGCGCGGCGCATCATCACCGGCGGCACGCCACCGCAAGTCTGGTACTACACCGACGACCACTACCGCAGTTTTCGTCGCTTCGAGATGAACCGATGAAGACGCGCCGTTTCGATCCGGATCTCACCCGCCCCACCCGGAGCGGCGTGTATTTCGTCGATTCCGGCGATCTGGATCGCCTCGCCGCCACCGCCGCCAGCGCCGACCTGCAGGTCTGTCGCACCGACCTTGCCGGTTGCCACGACCGGGATGAGTTGCTGCGCCGGCTGGCGGTGACGCTGCAGCTCCCCGATACCTTCGGTTACAACTGGGATGCCCTGGCCGATTGCCTGCGCGATCTGGGCTGGATGCCGGCATGGGGCTATGTACTGCTGTTCGACCACGCCGACGAGCTGTGCCGGCTGGCGGAGGCGGATTTCGATATCCTGCTGGGTGTTCTGGATGATGCGGCGACCTTTGCCTGCGATCACGACATGCCCTGGTTCGCCTTTGTGGCGCTGCCCGACCCTGCCGATGCGGCCAGTCACCCGCCAGCGTGAAACCGTGTCACCCTGCCACCCCTCCCGCCAACGAGCACGTCATGCAAACCCTGGAATTCGAACTGGAAGGCGACTACGTCGAACTCAACCTGCTGCTGAAGCTGGCCGGCCTGTGCGACAGCGGCGGGGCCGGCAAGAAACTGGTGGCCAGCGGTGCGGCATCGGTCGACGGCAAGCCCGAGTTGCGCAAGACCTGCAAGATCCACGCGGGTCAGGTGGTCACCATCGGCGACGTGGAAATCCACGTCGTGGCCGAAGCACACTGAGGGCGCTGTAACCCGAGGCGCGCGGGCAACGAAGAATCCGGCAAGAGCACCTCATCGCGGGGGCCCGGCGTGGTGGAACATTCGGCCTGCTGCATCCGCGATGACGGCTCGTACGCAACCTCAGCACGCCTGATGTTGCCCTCACGCATCCCCGTCATCAGCGAGGCCCGCCATGATTCGTCGCTCTACTTTCCACGCATTTTCGTTTGCCGCATTGCTGCTGGCCGGTTTGGGCGCATACCAGCCTGCGATCGCCGCCAGCGACGCGGTCCGGTTGCCCGTTCCCGTGGTGGACTCCAGCCGCAGCAGCGGCCAGGGTGACCAGGTTGCCGTGTTTGCGGGCGGCTGCTTCTGGGGTGTCGAATCCGTGTTCGAGCACGTCAAGGGCGTGCGCAAGGTGGTGGCTGGTTACTCCGGCGGCAGTGCCGGCACAGCGCATTACAATCAGGTCAGCGATGGCAACACCGGCCACGCGGAATCCGTGCGCGTGCAGTTCGACCCCGCCAGGGTCAGCTATGGGCAGCTGCTGCAGGTGCTCTTCTCGGTCGCGATGGATCCGACCCAGCTCAACCGGCAGGGGCCGGACAGGGGCACCCAGTACCGCTCGGCGATTTTCTACGGCAGTCCGGAACAGAAGCGCATCGCGCTCGCCTATGTCGCGCAGCTGACCGCGGCCAGGTCGTTCCCGGCGCCGATCGTGACCCAAGTGGTGCCGCTGAGCGCCTTCTACCCGGCCGAGGCTTATCACCAGGACTACGCCCGGCGGCATCCGAACAACCCCTACATCGTCTACAACGACGCCCCCAAGGTGAGGCATCTGAAACAGCTGTTCCCGGCGCTGTACCGGGCGGAGCAGGAAGTGGTCGACGTGCAGCTGCACTGAGCCCGCGACGCTGATGACGGCCTCGAATAACCTCATCAGGCCCATCTGCAGGAGCGCACCCTGATCCGACCTGCCCGCACCGGCTTGCGTGAGGCGACGCGGCCCCCATCTCGGTAGCTTCGCGCCCGGTCGCGCGCCTGCACTGAAAGCCTGCTCACTTGCCTCCTCACGCCTCTCCCGCACCGACCGCGTCGGCCGACCTCACCCGCAGCTTTCCTGGCGTGTTCCGCTTCAGCGGACGTGCCCTGGAGCTGGTGTGGAGCACCAGCCGCCCGCTGACCATCGTGCTGGCTGTGCTGACCCTGGCCGCAGGCCTGTTGCCCGCCGGCGTGGCCTGGGTCGGCGCACACATCGTCGACGCCGTGGTTGGCGCAAGCCGCTTGTGGGCGTCCGACGGCCATGCACCGCTGCGATCGGTGTTCGAATGGGTGGCGCTGGAAGGACTGCTGGTGGCGGCATTGGCGGGTGTGCAGCGCGGTCTGTCGTCTTGCCAGTCGCTGCTGCGCGCCCTGCTGGGGCAACGCGTGAACGTGATGATTCTCGAAAAGGCGCTGACCCTGGAGCTGGCGCACTTCGAGGATTCCGAGTTCTACGACAAGCTCACCCGGGCGCGGCGTGAGGCGTCGACCCGGCCGCTGTCGCTGGTCACGCGCACCTTCGGACTGGTGCAGAACGCGATATCGCTGGTCAGCTACGGCACCTTGCTGTTCCGGTTCTCGCCGTGGGCCGTGCTGGTGCTGGTGCTGGCGGGGCTGCCCTCGTTCCTGGCCGAGACCAAGTTTTCCGGCGACGCGTTCCGGCTGTTCCGCTGGCGCTCGCCGGAAACCCGCATGCAGCTGTACCTGGAAACCGTGATTGCGCGCGAGGACCACGCCAAGGAGGTCAAGCTGTACGGGCTCGGCCCGCTGCTGCTCGCTCGCTATCGCGACATCTTCCGCCTGCTGTACAGCGCCGACCGCGACCTGACCCTGCGCCGCGACAGCTGGGGTTTCGGACTGGGCCTGGTCGGCACGCTCACCTTGTACGGCGCCTATGCATGGATCGCGATGACCACTGTGGTCGGCCGCATCACGCTGGGCCAGATGACGATGTACCTGATGCTGTTCCGCCAGGGCCAGTCGGCGGTGTCGGCGATGCTGTCGGCGATCGGCGGCATGTACGAGGACAACCTCTACCTGTCGACCCTGTACGAGTATCTGGAAACCGCGGTGCCGCGTGCCGCCGGCACCGCGCAACGTGGCGCGAAGCCGGACGACGGCATCCGCTTCGAACAGGTCAGCTTCACCTACCCCGGCGCCACCGAACCGGCGCTGCGCGAGATCGACCTGCACATCCGCCCCGGCCAGTCGCTGGCGCTGGTCGGCCAAAACGGCTCGGGCAAGACCACCCTGATCAAGCTGCTGACGCGCCTGTACGCACCCGACAGCGGTCGCATCCTGCTCGACGGCACCGACCTGCGCGAATGGGACGAACGCACCCTGCTCCAGCGCATCGGGGTGATCTTCCAGGACTTCGCGCGCTACCAGATGCGCGTGGGCGAGAACATCGGCGCCGGCGACGTCAGCCGTTTCGAGGACGCCGCGCGCTGGCGCGAGGCCAGCGACAAGGGCATGGCCAGCGAGTTCATCGACAGCCTGCCGGCCGGCTTCGATACCCAGCTCGGCAAGTGGTTTCGCGAGGGGCGCGAGCTGTCCGGCGGGCAGTGGCAGAAGATCGCGCTGGCCCGTGCCTTCATGCGCTCACAGGCAGACATCCTGGTGCTGGACGAACCGACCGCCGCGATGGACGCCCAGGCCGAAGCGACGATCTACGAGCACTTTCGCGAGCTGGCCGGCAACCGCATCGCGATCCTGATCTCGCACCGCTTCTCCACCGTGCGCATGGCCAACCAGATCATCGTGATCCAGGACGGCCGTATCATCGAGCACGGCGACCATCAGCAGCTGATGGCACAGGACGGCCACTATGCGCACCTGTTCACGCTGCAGGCCCAAGGCTACCGCTGAGAGATGCGCTGCGGCTTGACCCTGCCCGCCCGTGCCGTCCATGCTTCGTTGTCTTGTCCACCAGAAACACACGCATGAGCAGTCGTTACAACGCCGCCGACATTGAAGTCCTGTCCGGCCTGGATCCGGTCAAACGCCGCCCCGGCATGTATACCGACACCACCCGACCGAACCATCTGGTGCAGGAGGTGGTGGACAACTCGGTCGATGAGGCGCTGGCCGGACACGCGAAAACCATCGAGGTCGTGCTGCACGCCGATGGCTCGGTGGAAGTGACCGACGACGGCCGCGGCATGCCGGTGGACATCCATCCCGAGGAAGGTGTGTCCGGCGTCGAGCTGATCATGACCCGGCTGCACGCGGGCGGAAAATTCAGCGGCAAGAACTA
>JAPHUU010000182.1 GCA_026193555.1 Rhodanobacter sp. | reverse complement strand
TCGGCGTGGCCGCGGCGGCGGCATGCGGCCACACGCCGATCGCCTGCAGGCCATTCACCGTGGCGCGGGCCAGCGCGAGGTTGCGCTCGTCGTAACTGGGCTGGGTGTCGGTGCGCGGTGCGGCGGCCTCGACCAGGGTGGCGGCGATGCCGGCAGCATCCAGTGCAATCGCCAGACTGGCGCCGACCAGGCCGCCGCCGATGATCAGGATGTCGGTGGTTTCGCTCATGCCGGGAATGATACCCGCTGCCCCCTGACGCTGCCTGCGCGCAGGCCATGCAAGATGTTTTCAAGTATCCTGAGCGGACGTCTCGTGAGCCTTCCCTGGATTACCAATGAACAGCAGTCAGATCGATCCCGCCCGCCTGATCACTCCGCGTACGCTGGTGCTTTGCGCCATGGTCGCGCTGGCAGCAGCCTATCGGCTGATCGTGCATTTCGTCCCTGGCTTGCTGCCCTGGAACTTCACGCCGGTGGAGGCGATGGCTCTTTTTGGCGGCGCCTGTTTTGCTGACCGTCGATTGGCGGTCTTGATGCCGCTTGCGGTGATGGCCGCAGCCGACGCGGTAATCGCACTGAGCCTCCCCGCCGCGCAGCTGCTTGACTGGCTGGAAATGGCGCCAGTCATATACGCCTGCATTGCCGCCACGGTATTCGCCGGTTTCGCCTTGCGTGGCCGTCAGAGGGCGCTCAACGTGGTGATGGCCGCAATGGCCAGCGCCACCGGCTTCTTCCTGATCACGAATTTCTTTGTCTGGCTGACCTCGGGCATGTATGCCGCCAGCCTGTCCGGGCTCGCTGCCTGTTATGTCGCTGGGCTGCCGTTCTATCAGAACGGCACACTGCCGGGAACGCTGGTATGGAGCGTCTTGCTGTTCGGCGCCTTCGCGCTGCTGTCGCGCCGCTTCGCGGTGCTCGCCGCGAGCCCCGTGGCGGCGGCCTGATCGCGTTCCGATGGGCAACCGGCTCTCCAGGATCTACACGCGTACCGGTGACGACGGCAGCACCGGGCTGGGTGACGGCACGCGTACCGGCAAGGACTCGCTGCGGGTCAGCGCCTACGGCACGGTCGACGAACTGAACAGCACGATCGGCATGCTGCTGGCGGCCGACGGCGTGACGGATCCCGTGCGCGAGGCCTTGATCCAGGTGCAGCACGACCTGTTCGATCTCGGCGGCGAGCTGTGCATTCCCGGCATGGCGATGATCGAGGACGCTGACATCAGCCGGCTGGAAACCATCCTGGATCAGCTCAACGAGCCGCTGCCACCACTGAAGGAGTTCATTCTTCCCGGCGGAGGCATGGCGGCGGCATGCGGCCATCTGGCGCGCACGGTGTGCCGCCGTGCCGAACGCGAGGTGATAGCACTGGCCCGGGTGGAGGACGTGCGTGGTCAGCCGCAGCGCTATCTCAACCGGCTTTCCGACCTGCTGTTCGTGATGTCCCGTGTGCTGGCGCGGGCCAGTGGCCATGGCGAGGTACTGTGGCAGCACGAACGCCGGCGCAAGCCGACGCCCGCCGCCTAGCCCGCCGCATGCTGCGCCTGTATTCACATAGCGCCTGTCTGCAGCACGATCCCGGGCCGGGCCACGTGGAGCGGCCAGCGCGGCTCCGCGCGGTGCTGCAGGCACTCGATCACGATCGCTACGCCACGCTCGACCGGGTCGAGGCGCCGCGGGCGACGCGCGAACAGCTGCTGCGTGTGCACAGCATTGCCCACGTCGATCGCATCCTCGCCGGCGCGTCGCAGGAAGGTACCCGTCAGCTGGATCCGGACACCGTGATGTCATCTGGCTCGTTCGAGGCCGCGCTGCGCGCAGCCGGTGCGGTGGTGGCGGCAGTGGACGCCGCCCTGACCCACGACCGACTGCGGGCATTCTGCGCGGTGCGCCCGCCGGGCCATCACGCCACCGGCGATCAGGCGATGGGCTTTTGCCTGTTCAACAATATCGCGGTGGGGGCGGCGCACGCGATGGCCGAGCATGGCCTGAAACGCATCGCGATCGCTGATTTCGACGTGCATCACGGCAACGGCACGCAGGCGATCTTCGAGCACGATCGACGGGTGCTGTTTGTCTCCAGCCATCAATCACCGCTGTATCCGGACAGCGGACGCGAGGACGAGCACGGTGTCGGCAACATCGTCAACGGCACGCTCTCGCCGGGGGCCGGATCGCACGAATTCCGCGAATTGTGGGACAGCCGGTTGCTGCCGCGGATGCACGCGTTCAATCCGCAGCTGGTGCTGGTCTCGGCCGGCTTCGACGC
>JAPHUU010000201.1 GCA_026193555.1 Rhodanobacter sp. | reverse complement strand
GCCGGCGGCTACCTGTTCCTCGGTCATTCCGAATCACTGCACGGCATCAATGAGGACTTCGAGCTGATCGGCCGCACCGTGTATCGGAGGCGCGGCTGATGTCCCTGCTGAGCATCAGTGAGCTGTCTGCACCTGCAACGGCTGTGGCACTTCCGGGCTTCGAGCATGTACGGCGGTTCTGGGATCCGGTGCTCTCATGCATGACGATAAAGGTGCTGCCCGGCGAGTTCTATGTCAGCAGGCAGGACGAGATGGTCAGCACCGTACTTGGCTCCTGCGTTTCGGCCTGCATCCATGACGCCCGACGGGGTATCGGCGGGATGAACCATTTCATGCTGCCCGAGCCGCTGGGGGAGCGTGACGACTGGTCATCCACCGTGGGGCGCGCGGCGCGCTACGGCAGTGATGCGATGGAGCAGATGATCAATGAGATCCTCCGTGCGGGCGGCCAGCGTGCCGATCTGCGGGTCAAGATCTTTGGCGGTGGTCGGGTGCTGGCGCAGATGACGGATGTCGGTAAACGCAACATCGAGTTCGTGCAGCGTTATATCGCCGCGGAGAAGCTGAATCTCTGTGCGTCCGATCTTGGCGATGTGTATCCGCGCCAGGTGCAGTTTTTTCCCCAGAGCGGCCGGGCGCGGGTGCGCCAGCTTCGCCGTCATGACGACCTTGCGCTGGTGGTCGGTGAGACAACTTACCTCAAGCGTTTGGCGAAAGACCCGATAAAGGGTGAGGTCGAGCTTTTCTAGAGGGGATTTGCGCCGTGGGGTGCATGGAGTCTGCTGTATCCGGTTCTTGCCCGCATGGGCGTCCACCGGTCCTGCGAGCAGGCGCGTCGCCCCACGACTCAAGCCCCGTCGCCTTCATTTGACTGACATGAAACATGAGACCCACGGCAATGGAAAGAGTGCGAGTTCTGGTGGTCGACGATTCCGCATTGGTGCGCAAGCTGATGACGGCGATGCTTGCCGGCGACCCGGAGATCGAGGTGGTCGGCACCGCTGCGGATCCGTTGATCGCACGCGAGAAGATCAAGCAGCTCAATCCGGATGTGCTCACGCTGGACGTGGAGATGCCGCACATGGACGGGCTCACCTTCCTGGAAAACCTGATGCGGTTGCGGCCGATGCCGGTGGTGATGGTGTCGTCGCTGACGGTGCAAGGTGCCGAGGTGACGTTGCGGGCACTCGAGCTGGGCGCGGTGGATTTCTTCACCAAGCCTAACAGCGATCTGGCCAGCAGCTTCGGTGACAGCGCGCAGGAGATCTGCGCCAAGGTGAAGCTGGCATCGCGGGCGCGGCCACGCGCACGCACCGCCGTGGCCAAGCTCGAGGTCGCGCCGCGCCTGTCAGCCGATGCGGTATTGCCGCGGGCACAGGGCTCAGGTACCCGCGGTGGCAGTCCGATCATCGCCATTGGTGCGTCGACCGGCGGCACCGAGGCGGTTCGCGTGATACTCGACGCGATGCCGCCGGATGCGCCCCCGATTCTGGTGACACAGCACATTCCAGCCGCTTTCAGTGGCCCGTTCGCCCAACGCATGGATCGAACCTCGGCGATGCGGGTGTGCGAAGCCCAGGACGGCCAGCCGATCCAGTCCGGGCACGCCTATATTGCGCCGGGGAGCCATCATCTGCTGATGATGTGGGACGGCGCCAAGTACGTGTGCCGACTGCATGACGGCCCACAGGTGAACCGGCACAAGCCAAGCGTCGACGTGTTGTTTCGCTCGATGGCGGCCAGCGCCGGCGCCGCCACCATCGCTGCGTTGCTGACCGGCATGGGCGACGATGGTGCACGCGGACTGCTCGAACTGCATCAGGCGGGCGCCAATACGCTGGTACAGGATGAGGACAGCTCGGTCGTCTGGGGCATGCCCGGGGCCGCATGGAAACTGGGTGCGGCGCGCGAGATGCTGCCGCTTGAACACATTGCCGCGCGCCTGCTCAAGCTGGCGCGCCAAACCCACGATAGCGCCATGCGCGCCTGACCGACGGAAGACCTAGCTCATGGCTGTCATCGATCGCTTTACCCACGTTGCTGCGACACGCCCGTTGTATGGCTGGGTCGCCAGCACGGCTGCCCTGCTGTTGGCCTCGTTATGGCAACCGACATGGCTCGCACCGGTACTGGTGATCTCGCTGACGGCAGTCTGGATTGTCGAAAGCCGGCGTTGCATCGTGCCGCTGCCGCCTGCAGCCGAAGCCGTCAATACCGCGCCGATACGCGTGGCGCTGGAGGATGTGCGTGGCGCGCTGGTCGACGAACTCGGTCACGCCAGCCGTGAATTGCATCAAGGGCTTGACCTGCTGAGCGATGCGGTGTCCGAACTGGGCGGTGGCTTCGACGGCCTGTCGCAAAAGACCGGTCTGCAGCAGTCGCTGCTGAAGCAGATCATCGACGCGCAGAGCGGTGGTGTGTCGGTGCAGGATTTCGCCGCGCGGACTGGCGACCTGCTGCAGCATTTCGTCGGCATGATCGTGCAGATGTCGCGTGAGAGCCTGCGCATCGTCTACCGCATCGACGGCATGGCCAGGGAGATGGATGCGGTGTTCGGATTGTTGAAGAACGTCAACACGATCGCCGAGGAAACCAATCTGCTGGCGCTCAATGCCGCGATCGAGGCGGCGCGCGCCGGTGAGTCCGGTCGTGGTTTCGCGGTGGTCGCTGGTGAAATCCGCAATCTTGCAAGCAACTCCAACCAGTTCAACGAGCAGATCGGCAGCCATGTCGAACGCGCACGCACTTCGATGGAGCAGTTGCGCGTACTGGTCGGCAGCATGGCCTCGCAGGATCTGAATGTGGCACTGTCCGCCAAGGGTGGCATCGACGCGATGATGGCGCATGTCACTGAAAGCGATGCCCGTACCAGTGTCGTTGCCGACCAGGTCGTCGAGATCAATCGTGGCCTCGGCAGCGACGTTTCCACCACCATTCGCTCGTTGCAATTCGAGGACATTCTGAGCCAGCTGTTGCGGCAGACGCGTGCGCGGCTGGTCGAACTGCAGGACGTGGTGGCCGGATGCACGCATGACATCGAGGAGCTGGCCTGCGCGCCGATCGATGCCGACAACCTGATCCTGCGTGCCCAGAGCGTGCGCAGCCGGCTGGCCATCCAGCGCGAAAAGGCGCGTCTTCGCTCACGCGGCCCTGCACTGCAGAGCTCGATGGACGCCGGCGACATCGAATTGTTTTGAGGAGCGCACCATGATCATCCATCACGATGGAGAACTCGATTGCCTGACCCTGCAACTGGGCGAGCGCTTCGATTTCAGCATTCACCGGGAATTCCACGAAGCGTGCCTGGGCAGCGGCTCCGCGGCCCGCAGTTACGTCGTGGATATCGGCGAAGTGACCAGCATGGACAGTTCGGCACTGGGCATGTTGCTGTTGCTGCGCGAACACGCGGGTGCCGATCGCGCCGAAATCCGCATCGTCAATGCCGGCACCGAGCTGCGCAGTACGCTGCGTGTGGCCGGATTCGACAAGCTCTTCATGCTGCAATAGTCCTCCGGCAAATGCCTGTTGTGGCGGGTCGCCGGCAGCCGGGCGACGCCCACTCGCATGACTCTCGGTGCGGCATCGGCTGACCGGTCCCGCACACAATGCGGCCGTTGCCTGCCTGTTTCGTGCCGGGCACGCCAAAGGCTTGTCGGGACGAGGGGCACAACGCGATCTCGGCTCGAATTCCGATCAGTGCGCCCGGGTTGCTGTCGTGCTGCTGAAGTCGTAGCGCTGGAAGGGGCCGCTCGAATCGCTGGATGTCCCCGCCAGGGAAGCTGCACGCCATCCGCCATGATCGGCGGTGAACCCGTGGGCATGCGTGTGGAGGCGTTGCCGGCGGGCATCGACAGCCGGTGGCTCAGCCTTGTCTGGCCGGAAAGGGTTCCGCTGATTGCGAGACGCGCTCAGTCGTCCGGCAACAGCCGCATCCGGCATTTGCCGGACGCGGCGTCCACAAGAGCTCGCCGATCTACCAGCTACGCACGCTGACGATGCCGGCGGCGTATGTCTGCATCTCTGGCTGGTAGCGAAATCGGCGACCCAGATCAAACGAGATCGATTGACCGGGTCCGATGTTGGTGGTGCCGGCGGGCCAGGCCTTCTTGGTGGCCACGACGTTGCCACTGCCGTCCTTGGCTGAAATCTCGATCTGCGCGGCGGCGGCTTCGGCGCAATGGTTGACCAGTTCGCCCTTCATGATCATTTTCGTGCGGATGCCGCCGGCGGAAACATTCACCTGGAAGTCCTTGATGGCAAAGTCCGTGGGGGCACAGGCGGCGTGTGCCGCGATCGGGGCGAGCAGGCAGAGGGCGGAGGCGAAGAGGGTGCGTTTCATGGCCAGCGTTCCGTAAATCAGGGGATGTTGTCCCATGGCATCGGCTGCGCTGGCGAAATCTTTAGAGCCCGGAATCGTCCCGGCGGAAATGCTCGATGAACCATAATCCGGCAAACAGCTTCGGGTCGATCGAGTAGCCCTCCCGGGCACGGGCGAACAGCCAGTCGCCGGCCTCGCGCATCGCAACCTCATGCACCACGATGTTCTCGCTGTGGTCGCCGCCGCCGGGGCCGACTTTTTGCAGCTCCCGCGCGCGCACGAAGGTGATCATTTCCGTGCTCATGCCGGAGGACGACGGGCCGCGGTGCATGAACTCCAGCTGCTGGCAGCGATATCCGGTTTCCTCCTCCAGCTCGCGTCGGGCGGCGACCAGCACACTCTCCCCGGACTGTCCGGCCAGATCGCCGACCAGTCCGGCCGGCATCTCGATGGTGTGTTGCTGGATCGCCACCCGGTATTGCTCGACGAACAGCAGCTTGTCCTCGGGCGTCAGCGCCAGAATGATCACCGCGCCGCCGGGGTTGTTGCGCTCGGCGTATTCCCAGCGCCCGCGCCTGCGCAGGCTCAGCCAATGACCTTCATAAAGCGTTTCGACCGGTGCATCGGCATCGGCAGGCATGCGGTTGGCGTCGTCGTTCATCGGTGCTGGCGCGGGTGTCGGAAAGTGGTCATGTTGACCGCAACCACCGGCAGCGACAACCGAAGCGCACGGCGCGTCGCTGTGTCGATCGTGATTCAGCGCAACAGGGCACGCAGCCGGCTGCGGGTGAAGGCGCCGAAGCCCAGCTGCTCGCCCAGCGTGTCCAGATGATCATGTCCACCAGGTCGGCGCAGCAGCATCTCGGCGGAGCTGGCACCGGGGGCATCCAGCGCAATGCGGGTGAGCCGTCGGTACAGTCGCGCCTGGTCGGCGTGCTCGCGCAGTTTCGCGGCACAGCTGGCCGCGCCGCGCAGGCGCAGGAACGCCACTTCGTCGATGCGGTCGAGCAGGATGTCGAGGCTGCCGAAGTGGCTGAGCAGGGCGGCGGCGGTCTTGGCGCCGATGCCGGGCACACCGGGAATGTTGTCCACCGCATCGCCGCACAGCGCCAGATAGTCGGCCACCTGGTGCGGCTGCACGCCGAGTTTTTCCTGCACGCCGGCCGGGCCCCAGCGTGTGCTGCGGGCGTAGTCCCACTGTTCGTCGTGCTCGCCCAGCAGCTGC
>JAPHUU010000111.1 GCA_026193555.1 Rhodanobacter sp. | reverse complement strand
GGCTCGCGCAGGTAATGCACGGCGGTCTGCCGATAGCCGATCCAGCTGAACAGTCCCTTCATGAATCGCTGGCGCTCGCGCAACAGGCTCAATGCATCGAGTGCGCGCCGCGACAGCAGGCGGAAATCACCGGTGTCGCGCGGGATGGCGGTATCCGACAGGCGCTCCATGCTGCGGTAGAACGCTGCGGCGGTGAAGCGCTTGAATGAGCTCTCGCCTTCGCGCGCGCTGCGGGTGGCGTACACCACGTCGTAGCCGGCCTTCCATTGTGCGACGAGGGCCGGGATCAGCTCGGGCGGATCCTGCAGGTCGGCGTCGATCACCACCGCCGCATCGGCCGTCACGTGATCGAGGCCGGCGGTCAGCGCGGCCTCCTTGCCGAAGTTGCGCGAGAGCTTGATTGCGCCGGTACGCGGATCCTCGGCGGCGAGTGCCTCGATGATCGCCCAGGTGTCGTCGGCGCTGCCGTCATCGACATAGAGCACGCTGGCATCCAGCGGAAGCTCATCCAGCACCTTGGCCAGCCGCTGATGAAACGTCCGCAGCACGGCCGATTCGTTGTAGGCGGGGACGACAATGGTCAGCTGTGGCATGGGAGGAACCCGGAAATGGATGGTGCATCGTAGCGAAACGGAGCCGATTCCGGCCAATCAACGGTTGTACCGGCTCAGTGCGGAACCTGTGGTGGCGCGTGGCCATCGAGATACCCGGGGCCACCCAGCTGGGCCATTTGCTGCTCGATCCAATCGGCGCGACGCAGTACGTAGGTGCTGGGGCGGTCGGCATGCATCCGACGCGGACTGGGCAGCACCGCCGCCAGGCGCGCCGCCTGTGCCGGGCTGAGCCGTGCCGGCGGGATTCCGAAGTACGCCTCGCTGGCGGCGCCCACGCCGTAGATGCCGTTGCCAAGCTCGGCAATGTTCATGTACACCTCGAGGATGCGCCGCTTGGGCCAGGTCAGTTCCAGCAGCACGGTGAAATAGGCCTCCAGCCCCTTGCGCACGAAGCTGCGTCCGTTCCACAGGAACAGGTTCTTGGCCGTCTGCTGAGAGATCGTGCTGGCGCCGCGCAGCCGCCTGCCGTCGTCGGCCGCGTCGATCGCCTTGTCGATGGACGCGAAATCGAAGCCATGATGGTAGGGGAATTTCTGATCCTCGCCGGCGACCATGGCCAGCGGCACCCAGGGTGAGACCTGCTGCCAGGGCACCCAGTGCTGGCGCAGGTGAAAACCCGGCTCATGGTGCAGCCATGCGCTGGCCTGGCGCTCCAGCATCACCGCCGAGGTCCATGGCGGCACGAAGCGCAACAGCAGCACCAGCAACCAGCTCAGTACGACCCACGTCAGCGCGAAGGCTGCCATCAGGCGCAGCAGGCGAGTCAGCAAGGGGCGACGAAACAGCTTGGGCATGGCCACGCACGATGAGGTGTCCGCGCAGTATAGGGGCGTTGTACCGGTGCGACCGCGCCCCTATCTTTGGGATCTGTTCCCTGGAGCGCCCCGTATTGGAAACCCTTTCCGACGACGATGTCCTGCATCGCTTTCTGCTGGAGCATGCCGGCGTGCGCGGCGTGCTGGTGCGGCTGGGGCCGGCCTGGCGCGACGTGGCCGGTCGCGCCGACTATCCGCCGGCGCTGCGCGCGTTGCTGGGCGAGGCGCTCGCGGCCAGTGCGCTGCTGACCGGCAACATCAAGCTCGATGGCGCGCTGTCGATCGAGCTGAAGAGCACCGGTCCACTGCGCATGTTGTTTGCCGAGTGCAACGATGGGGGCCGGCTGCGCGGCCTGGCCCGCTGGAGCGAGCCGTTACCGGATGTGCTGGAGCTCTGCGCGATGCCTGGCGCGATCATGGCCATCACCATCGGGCAGGTGGAGCGCGGGCGCCGCTATCAGGGGCTGGTCGATCTGCATCATGCCGGGCTTGCCGAGGCGCTGGAAAACTACTTTGTCCAATCCGAGCAGTTGCCGGCGCGCATCGTGCTGGCGAGCGACGGCATGCATGCGGTCGGCCTGATGTTGCAGAAGATGCCGGATGAAGGGGGGCGGGATGCCGTACGGGATGACGACGCATGGAATCGCATCCTGCACTTGACCGCCACGCTGGATGCGACCGAATTGCTCGCCAGCGCACCCACGCAGCTGCTCTATCGGCTCTACCATGAGGAGTCGGTACGCTTGTTCGAGCCGCGCGCGCTGGCCTTCGGCTGCAGCTGCAGTCGTGAACGGGTCGCGAGCATGCTGCATTCGCTGGGTCGCGACGAAGTCGAGGCGGCGCTGCTGGCCCGTGACGACGAGATCGAGGTGATCTGCGAGTTCTGCGCCCAGCGCTACCATTTCGACCGCGTCGACGCCGAGCACCTGCTCAGCAACAACGCCGCGCCGGCGCCGTCGGGTACCACGCAGTAGTCCGGTGCATTCACGTGATGCGCAGTGGCTCAGCCTGGCAGCAGCAATGGCCGTCCGGCCGGAAGCCAGCTTTCGGCCGGTTTCGCCTGGGAGAACAGGAAGCCCTGGCCATAGCGGCAACCGACAGCCATCAGCGCCACTCGCTGCGATTCCAGCTCGATGCCTTCGGCGATCACTTTCATCTGCAGTGAATCGGCCAGCACCTGGATTCCCCGTACCAGCGCAAGTCCCTGGGTTTGTTCGTCGCCGGTGGGCAGTTCGGTGATGAACGAGCGATCGATCTTCAACGTCTCGAACGGGTATTGATGCAGGTAGCTGAGCGACGAGTAGCCGGTCCCGAAATCGTCCAGCGCGATGCCGACGCCGTGATGGCGGAGGTTTTTCAGCATCCGCTTGACCTGGTCGGGATTTTCCAGCAGGGCGTGCTCGGTTACCTCGATACGAATACATCGGGTGGGCACGGCATACTTCTCGAACAATGCGAGCAGTCGCTTGTCGAGATCGATCGTACGGAAATGCCGGCCCGACACGTTGATGCTGATGAAACCGCCGCTGCCGATCAACCGCACGGCCTTGGTGCAGACCTGTTCAAAGATCTGCCAGTCGATGGCTTCGGTGCAGCCGCACTCGTCGGCGATCAGCAGGAAATCCAGCGGCGACAACAGGCCACGCTCCGGATGATGCCAGCGCAGCAGCGCCTCGTAACCCACGACGCGGCCATCGGCGAGTTCCACGATGGGCTGGTAGAACGGCTCGAATTCGTCGCGGCGCAGTCCATGCCGCAGATCGCTTTCCATGTCCAGAAGCGAGAGTGCTTCGCGCCGCAGGCGGTCGTCGAACATCGCTGAACGGTGGCGACCACCGTCCTTGGCGTTGTACATCGCCGCGTCGGCATCGCGCAGCAACTCCTCCGGCTGCCGATAGTGTGGACTGGCAAGGGCAATGCCGATCGAGGCTGAGGTGAATATTTCCTTGGTGCCCAGCCGGAACTGGATCTGCAGCTCCCTGATGATGCGTTCGGCAACGACCGTGGCATTGCTGGTATCGACCAGGCTTTCCAGCAGTACTGCAAATTCATCGCCGCCAAGACGCGCGACCACGTCACGCGTCTTCAGGCAGGCGCGGATCCGGCCGCCGACCTGGAACAGCAGGTCGTCGCCGACCAGGTGACCCACCGAATCATTGATGACCTTGAACCGGTCCAGATCAATGAACAGCACCGCGAACTGCTCGCTCGGATTCTCGGTATAGCGATGCATCGCCTGTTCCAGCCGCTGCAGCAGCAGGGCACGGTTGGGCAGTCCGGTCAGCGAATCGTGCAGCGTCTCGTATTTCAGTCGGCGCTCGACCCGCTCGCGCTCGGCAATCTGTTCGCGCAGGTCGCGATTGGCCAGTGCCAGCGCCCGGGTTCTTTCGGTGACGCGGCGCTCGAGGCTGGCGTAGGCGTGTTTCAGCGTGGTGGCCGCATGCTTTCGCTGCAGCGCATTGGCAATGTGGTAGCTGACGAAGGTCAGCAACTCCTGATCACGTTCCTCGTAGGTGTGTTCCGGAGCATAGCTTTGCACTGCCAGCACGCCCATCGCCTTGCCGCCCCATAGCAGCGGTACGCCAAGCCAGCACACCGCGGCGGCACCAAAGTGGTTGATTTCGCCCAAGGCACGGAGCCTTTCGATTTCCCCGGGATCGGCCAGCAGCGGCTTGGCATGGCGCATCACGTACTCGGTGGCGCCGCGGCCATGCGCGCGCGCCGGCCTGTCCTTGTCGACCTCGTCTACCGAGTACGGAAAGGTCAGGCAGTCGTTGTCCTCGTCGATCAGGGCGATGTAGAAATTGCGCGCGTACAGCAGGCGACCGATCACCTGATGCACGGCAGCGTAGAACTTCTCCAGGCTCTCGGAGTTGTTGGACAGTTCGGCGATCCGGAACAGGGCCGTCTGCAGCCGTTCGCCGCGCTGGCGCTGCAACACCTGCTGGCGCAGGATCCGGTTGACCTCGCGCAGCGCGGTGGTGCGATCGGCAACCCGCCGCCCCAGCTCGATATGGGCTTCGCGGCGATCCAGTGCAGTCATCACGTGCTGTGCCACGTAGTTCAGCAGCTCCAGATCCTGTCGGGAGTAATGGGTATCCGTGCGGTAGCTCTGCGTCACGATGCAGCCCACCACACGGTCGCCGCGCGACAGCGGTACGCCCAGAAGGTGTTCGCAACGGGCACCGATCAGGACAAAGCGTTCACCGAGCTGCTGTTTCAATTCCTCGATCGATCCCATCAGGGGCCGGCCGTCCTGCAACAGGTTCCAGGTGATGCCGTAAATCATGTCGCGCAGCGGAATATCCTGGTCCGGTGGCGGTGGTGGATCGTTGTCCTTGATGTCCAGGTAATAGGGGAAACGCACGGTGTCGGTGACCGTGTCGTGCAGCGCGATGTAGAAGTTTTCCGCGTACATCAGGCTGCTGACGATGGCGTGCAGCGAGCGCATCATCTCGGGCATGTCCTGCTGTGCGCCGGCCTGCTCGGCGATTGCATACAGCGCACGTTGCAGCCGTTCGGCCAGTGCGAGTCGGGAGATGGCCTCATACAAGCGGCTATTCTCGGCCAGCTGGCGCAGTCGCGTTTCGGCCAGGCTTCCCAGCCAGGTCAGCTGGTCGCGGATGCGTTCGGGCAAGGGCAGGTCGGGCCCTTCCAGGGTCAGTTGTCGCCGCCCGTGGGAATCCTGTGCCAGATCGAGTCGTTCCGCCGCATGGGGGGGCGGTGTCTCGTCCATGCTGCGCCAGTACAGCCGGCCACGGATGCAGACATTGCGCAGCATGCGCTCGCAGATCTCCAGCACGCTGTCGCCGTCGGTGGCTTCGAACAACTGTTCGACAGCTCCGTGCAACGCCGCAAAATCCCGTGTCACTGAAAGCAACAGGGTTGGACGGGTCGTGGGAGTGGAGCTCATCGGCGGTGGTCAGATCCGGGTCGGCTCAAAGGGATGCAATATCAGCCCCCTTTATATCGTGTAAGCCCGCATGCTAGCCAGCGTTCCGGCAGACGGGAACCTGGCGGGTACCCGTGAGGTCGCAGGAGGCAAGGGCGATTTTTGTGTACGGGTACCGCTTTTCGGGGTGTTAGCAAAACGTAAAGCGGGATATAATTTGCCAAAGTCTCATGTCCATTTCCCCAAGAGGGGTCTCTGAAGTCACATGCGCCGTTTGCTTGCCCTGTTGATCTGTCTGTTGCCGCTGGTTGCGGCCGGGCAGTCTGTGGGCGGCGACATGGCGTTGTCCGAGCGTCTGTTGAGCCAGCAGTCCTACCCGATGGATGCCGGCGGCTCGGGTCTGATGGTGCCGCTGTGGCATGGTACCGACGGTCGGCTGCTGATACTCAAGGCGGACAAGACGGCGGGCGCAAAGGCGCTGCGTGACAATGCGCCGTTGCTGTCGCATGTGGCTGACCCAGCCAATGGCATGACGACCGGGCTGGAATACGGATTGGCACCCAGGCTGCAGGCGCATGCCGAAGTCAGCCAGTATTCGTGGGCCAACCAGCCGATGCGGGTGGTTGGGAGCGAAGTGGGCGCTACCTATGACGCCGGCCCGTACAGCGTGGGTCTGAGCGTCGGATCCAACAGCGTCCGCGGCAACAATGTGGTGCTGTTGCCGCGAGTGCTCGCCGGCAATACGCCCGGGGTCGACGGATTGTCCGGTTTTGACAGCAGCACGCAGTTCATGGCCCACGGCCGGTTGGCATTGGGTAGCAAGAGCGGGATCGATCTCGGTGCGAGTGTCGGTCTCATTCGCCTGTTGCCGGGCAATGTCCTGGGTGTCAGTGCGCTGGATCAGAGGGCATTGAGCTTTGGTGTCGACCACGGCCCGCTGAGCGGTACCTTGGTGGGGCGCACCATGCAGCCGCAACCGGGCATGCTCGGTGCGGACAGGCGCTGGAACAGCATTGATCTTGGCGTAACCTGGCGCTTGCCGTGGCGCGGTCAGTTGAGTGTCGGTGCGCAGAATCTGTGGTCGTCCGGCACGCCGGCGAATACGCCCGTCGGTCCCGAGCCGGATCAGTCGCGCACGCCTTACGTGCAATATCACCAGGATCTCTGATCCGGCTGACGAACGTCCGCCTTGCAGCCTGCTTGCGCCGTCGCCTCTGCGACGGCGTTTTCATTTGCGCATGCGCTTGAGCGGCGGTCAGTCCTGTTTGCGAATGCGCAGGTCGCCGCTGAAGGTCTCGATGTTGATCCGGCCCCGGCCATCTCCGAGCCGCACCTCCAGGCTGCTGCCGGGTCCGTGCCGTTGTTTCTGCGCCGCGCCGAAATCGCTGCGCAGGTTACCGCTGAAGCTGCTTCCGCGCAGCATGCCGGACGTGTCGGCCGGCAGTTGCAGCTGCACATCACCACTCATGCTGTCGATGTCGATGTCGCCATCGATCGCCAGTTTCCCGGCCAGCTGCACGTCGCCGGACACCGTGCTCAGCGACAGCCTGCGCCACGGGCCGCCGTTGGCCTGGATGCGCCCGGATACCGTCTGCAGCTTGACCTCGCTGCCGAGGGTGGGCGCGAGGATATCGCCGCTTACCGTCTGCAAGTCGGCCTGATCGGCATGTCCGGCCAGTTCGACACCGCCACTGACACTATCCACCTTCAGCATCGGCGTCTGCGCGTTGATGCGCGATTTTCCACTGACCGAGTCGACATCGATGTTGCCGCCGGCGAGGCCGTCGATCACCAATGGCGCACTGATCACGCTGACATCCAGCGAGGCCGCCCTGGGCACGTGCAGTTCCAGGGTGGTCGGAGCCATCTTGCGGTTATTGCTCCAGTTGAACCAGCCGGAGCCATCCCGCGGCTCGACCTTGATCGTCAGGCGCTCATTGTTGCCGCTGATCGCCAGCGGTTTGGAGCCGTCGCCGAGGCTGCCGCTGACCTGCACTTCGTTGCGGTCCCATGCAATGACGGTCACCGTCCCGGCGACGTTGCCGATGCTGACGTGGGCGGTCGGACTGGCGTCGTGGTGCAGATGGATCGGTGTGTCGGCCAGCGCGGTGCCGATGCACAGGCAGAGCAGCAGGGGTATGTAGCGGGTGGATTTCATGATCATTCCTCAGTTCAGCCAGCATCGTTGGCCAGCAAGTGCAGTCGGGATTGCTGACGTTCGGTGCGTACCAGCAGGCGTTGCAGGGCAGCTGAATCGGGCGCTTGCCGGAGCGCCTGCTGCAACTCCATGCGCGCTGCGCTCAATTCGATCGCCGCACCGGCCAGTCGCGGGTCGGCAGGCTTCCAGTTCGGCGAAACCTCTGGTGCAAGAGCGATTGCCGGCGCAGGAGCATGCAGCAGTCGCCAACCGGTGCCGCCGAGCAGCAGCGACGCAGCGATGATGCAGGCTGCGGCCAGCCAACGTCGCCGAGGCGGTGCAGGGCGGCTGCTCGTGCTGCGGTCTGATCCGGCGACCTCCGGTGCCGTGTCATCCAGCGCGCAATCGATCGCGTCCCAAAGATCGCGCCGGGGGGGCTGCGGCTGGCGCAGGTCGCGCAACTGGCTGCGCCAGGCCAATTCGTTCATGTCTGTTCTCCCAGTACCTTTCGCAGCAGGCCGCGGGCGCGGTGCAATTGCGCCTTCGACGTGCCAGTCGCCATGCCCAGTTCGTTGCCGATTTCCTGATGGCGCCAACCTTCGACATCGTGCAGCACCAGCACGGCACGGGCACGGGGCGGCAGCTTGCCGATCGCGCGCTCAAGCTCCCCGCGTTCGGCGGCGCAGAATGGCGACTGGCCGGCGTCGGGCAGGTGATCGTCATCCAGCATGTCGACCGGATCGGCACCGCGCGCGCGGATGTCCATCAGTGCCACGTTGATGGCGAGTCGGTACAGCCAGGTGCCGAAGGCGCTTTCGTGGCGAAAGCCGGGCAATTTCTGCCAGGCCCGAATGAACGCATCCTGGGTCAGATCCTCCGCGCGCGCATGGTCGTAGCCGGCCAGTCGCCAGACTGCACCGTGGATGCGATCCACATGCTTCCGATAGAGCCGCTGGAATGCCTGACGATCGCCGGCAGCTGCCGCGCGCACGTCATCGGTCTCGCTGGCTCCTGCGGTGGCGGCAGGTGGCATGGGGTTTCCGGAATCGGGGCAGGCGGCAATCATCTTGCCAGTTGGATGCGCGACCGCGCCGCAGGGTTTGAACCGCCTCACATGTTTCAGTACGCCGTCGGATCATGGATGGCCGGTGACGCGCCGTCCGTGATCCGCCTGGGTCAGGGGGCCGTCGCGGCGCGGCGGGTGCGTTCGGTGCCTCCAACAAGCGCCGCAGCGACCCGCTGCTGCTCCTGGCGCAGGCGCTCGGGCAGGCGCGGTTCGAAGCTGTCCAGGTAAGTGCCGATCGCCGCCAGTTCCTCCTGCCAGGCAGCGACATCCACGTCGAGCAGCTCATCGATCCGGGTCGGGTCGACCTTGGTGCCGTCCAGCCTCAGTTCGCCATCGGCCGGCAGGATGCCGATCGGCGTTTCCAGGCCGCCGAGAGCGCCTTCGACACGGCCGATCATCCACTCCAGCACGCGCAGGTTGTCGCCAAAACCGGGCCACAGGAACTTGCCGTCGCTACCCTTGCGGAACCAGTTGACGTGGAAGACTTTCGGTAGCTTCGCGGCGGGCTGGTCGAACGACAGCCAATGCGCGAAATAGTCGCCATAGTGGTAGCCGCAGAACGGTTTCATCGCCATCGAGTCCCGCCGCAGCACGCCAACCGCACCGGTGGCGGCCGCAGTGGTTTCCGAGCCCATTGCCGCGCCCATCAGCACGCCGTGAGTCCAGTCGCGAGCCTCCATCACCAGCGGCAGCAACGAGGGGCGGCGCCCGCCAAACATGATCGCGCTGAGCGGTACGCCCTGGGCGTCCTCGGCCTTGTCCGACCAGGTGGGGCACTGCTTCGCGCTCACCGTGAAGCGCGAGTTCGGATGTGCTGCCGGGCCGTTGGCCGGATCGTAGGGCCGCCCCTGCCAGTCGGTGACCGGAGTGCCGGGCAGCCCCTCCCACCATGGCTGGTTGTCGGCGGTGACGGCCACGTTGGTGAAGATCGTGTTGCTCGAAATGCTTTTCAACGCGTTCGAGTT
Organism: Rhodanobacter sp.; assembly: GCA_026193555.1. Classification (GTDB taxonomy): domain Bacteria; phylum Pseudomonadota; class Gammaproteobacteria; order Xanthomonadales; family Rhodanobacteraceae; genus Rhodanobacter. The sequence continues at coordinate 17,497 of JAPHUU010000111.1, read as the reverse complement.
GGTCGAGGTGCTGGTGCCCGGAGCCACGCCGAAAAAACCGGCTTCCGGATTGATCGCATACAGGCGGCCATCCGCACCGGGGCGCATCCAGCAGATGTCGTCGCCGATCGTCCATACCTTCCAGCCATCCCGGCGGTAGCCCTCCGGCGGAATCAGCATCGCCAGGTTGGTCTTGCCGCAGGCCGAGGGAAACGCGGCGGCGACATAGTGGGTCTTGCCGGCCGGGTTCTCGATGCCGACGATCAGCATGTGTTCGGCCATCCAGCCCTCGTCGCGCGCCTGGTTGCTGGCGATCCGCAGCGCATGGCATTTCTTGCCCAGCAGTGCATTGCCGCCGTAGCCGGAGCCGTAGGACTTGATGGTGAGCTCTTCCGGGAAATGCATGATGAAGCGCCGCTCGGGATCGAGCTCGCCAATGGAGTGCAGGCCCTTGACGAAATGCCCTTCGCGTTCGATCCGCTCCTGTGCGGCGGCACCCATGCGGGTCATGATGCGCATGTTGGCGACGACATAGGGGCTGTCGGTGATCTCCACCCCGCAGCGCGCCAGCGGCGAATCGATCGGCCCCATGCAGTAGGGAATCACATACATGGTGCGGCCGGCCATGCAGCCGTCGAACAGGGCGTCGATCTTCGCGTGTGCCTCGGCCGGCGCCATCCAGTGGTTGTTCGGCCCGCTGTCTTGCTGCTGCGAGTGGCAGACGAAGGTGAGGTGTTCGACCCGGGCCACGTCCGCGGGGTTGGAGCGGTGCAGATAGCAGCCGGGATGGGTCTGCTGGTTCAATTCGACCAGATCACCGGTCTGCAGCATCTGCCGTATCAGCGACTGATACTCGGCCTCCGAGCCGTCACACCAGTGGATCGTGGCCGGGCGCGTCAGCGCTGCCGCGTCGTTTACCCAGCGCTCGAGCGCCGCCAGCTTGCTCACCATCGTTCTCTCTCTGGTCTTGTCGCAAAAAAGAGCTGGAACGGTAGTTTACGATCAGTGGCATTGCAAGGTCCGGCGCAGCAGGGCAGCTGGCAAGCCGGGTGCATGGCAGATGGACTCAGCCGGGAATCAGGGTCGCGATCATGTGTTCGATGTAGGCGTCGAACTCCTCGTGGTTGATGCGTGGCAGGCCGAGGGTGAAGTTCAGCTGCAGGAACCCGACATAGGCGGCATAGGTCAGGCGCGCCCGGTTCAGCGCCTGCGCCGGCGGCAGGCCGGCTTCGCGGAAGGCGGTGGTGAGGAACTCCATCCGCCGTTGCGACACCCGCGCCATGACCGGCACCACTTGCGGATGATCGAGCGCCTTCAACAGCGCCGCATAGACGCGGTGCGATTGCAACTCGTGTGCCACCCGGCGAAAGAGTTCGGGCAGCCGCTCGCGCGGATCGGCGATCTCCTCGATCTGGCTGATGATCTCGCGCTCGCCGTAGCGCTCCCACCGCTCCAGCGCCGCATTCAGCAACGACTCGCGGGTGCGGAAATGCCAGTAGAAGCTGCCCTTGGTCACGCCGAGCTGGCGGGCCAGGGCCTCCACGGCGAGCGCACCGACGCCTTGCTCGGCTATCAGGTGCAGGGCGGCGTTCTCCCAGTCCTCGGCGGACAGGCGGCTTCGTTCGGGTTTGCTGCTCACATTCATTTGCGTATGGTAGCCATACCCCCGTTGGTTTGTAATCTGCAGGGTGTGATCCGTGGGCCCTCCCTGGGCGGGCGAGCCGCCTTCCGGCGGTGGCGCGGGCATATTGACGGCGTTCCCCGGTCAATCCATACTCACCCGTATGGTAAACGATACGTCCATGCTGTCAGCGGTCACCCGCTTTCCCGTTGCCGGACTCAGTCTGGCGGTGGAGACACGCCATGCTGCCGGCAATCCGGCGCTGCTGTTCGCACATGGATTTGGCCAGACGCGAGGCGCCTGGACCGCCACTGCCACGGCGCTGGCGGCCACCGGCTGCCGTTGCGTGACGTTCGACAGCCGCGGTCACGGCGAAAGCGATCGCCTGGCTGGAGGCGACTACCACATGGACCAGTTCGCCGACGACCTCGTGCAGCTGGCGCGTGCCCAGCCGCAGCCGCCGATCCTGATCGGCGCCTCGATGGGCGGGCTGCTGGGCCTGCTGGTGGCCGGTGAAATGACACCGTCGCCGTTCCGGGCGCTGGTGCTGGTCGACATCACCCCGCGCTGGGAGACTGCCGGTGTGGAGCGCATTCTCGCTTTCATGCAGGCACATCCGGATGGCTTTGCCGACTATGCCGAGGCCGCCGAGCAGATCGCCGTCCACATGCCGCAACGGCGCGAACGCAAGAGCGAGCAGCAGTTGCGTCCCTTGCTGCGCGAAGGCGCCGATGGTCGCCTGCGCTGGCATTGGGATCCGGCGCTGCTGACCGGCGTGGTCAGGGAAAGCGAACGCTATCAACCCGCCTTGCAGGCGGCCGCCGCCAAGGTGGATGTGCCGGTGCTGCTGTTGTCCGGTGGACGCAGCGATGTGGTCTCGGGCGATACCGTCAGCGAGTTCCTGCAACTGGTGCCGCATGCCTGCCACGTGGATCTGCCACATGCCACACACATGGTGGCCGGCGATGCGAATGATGCATTCACGCGTGAAGTTGCACACTTCGTGCAAGGTCTTGATTCACCCGCAGATAGCCGGCAGCGTGCCGGTGCTGCGCAAACGCAATGAGGTGTTGAGATGTCTGTGCTACTGACCGTACTGGCGGCGCTGGTTGCAACCGGTGCCTGCGCCTATCACCGTCGCAGCCTGCTGATCTGGACGATAGCGGTGGCAGCGACCACGCTGCTCGCCGGCCTGGCGCTGGCGGCGCCGGTGACGATGGTGATCCTGCTGATGATCGAGGCGGCGATCGCCGTGCCATTGCTGATGGTGCCGTTCCGTCGCCGTCAGATCAGCGCGCCACTGCTGAAATTGTTCGCCAAGGTCACGCCGACGCTGTCCGAAACCGAGCAGACCGCGCTGGATGCCGGCACGGTCGGGTTCGAGGGCGAGCTGTTTTCCGGCAAGCCGGACTGGAACGAACTGCTGAAGCAGCCGAAGCCGGAGCTGAGCGCGGAGGAACAGACCTTCCTCGACGGTCCGGTGGAAGAGCTCTGCGCCATGATCGACGACTGGCAGATCACCCACGAGTTGGCCGACATGCCGCCGAACGTGTGGGAGTTCATCAAGAAGCACAAGTTCTTCGGCATGATCATTCCCAAGCAGTACGGAGGCCTGCAGTTCTCCGCGCTGGCGCATTCGGCGGTGTTGCAGAAGCTGGCCACGATGTCCGCCACCGTGGCCTCCACGGTGGCGGTGCCGAACTCGCTCGGACCGGCCGAGCTGCTGCTTCACTACGGCAGCGACGAGCAGAAAAACCACTATCTGCCACGGCTGGCGGTGGGCGAGGAGATTCCCTGCTTTGCCCTCACCGGCCCGTATGCCGGCTCCGACGCGACCTCGCTCACCGATTTCGGCGTCGTCTGCAAGCAGACGGTGGACGGCAAGGAGACGCTGGGCATCCGGCTGACCTTCGACAAGCGCTACATCACGCTGGCACCGGTCGCCACCGTGGTCGGCCTGGCGTTCCGCCTGTATGACCCGGAGCAGCTGCTCGGCGACAAGGCCGATCTGGGCATCACTCTGGCACTGCTTCCGCGTTCCACGCCGGGGCTGCACATCGGGCGTCGTCACCTCCCGCTCAATGTGCCGTTCCAGAACGGGCCGCTGCACGGCAAGGATGTGTTCGTGCCGATGTCGACCCTGATCGGCGGCCCGCACATGGCCGGCCATGGCTGGCGCATGCTGGTCGAGTGCCTGTCGGTCGGCCGGGCGATCTCGCTGCCGTCGAACGCCACCGGCGGCGTGCGTGCCGCGGTCGCTTCCACCGGCGCCTATGCCCGCATGCGCAAGCAGTTCGGGCTGGCCATCGCCCGTTTCGAAGGGGTCGAGGAGGCGCTGGCGCGCATCGGTGGGCTGACCTATGCCACCGCGGCGCTGTCGCGGGCCACCGCCGCCGCGGTCGATCGCGGCGAGAAGCCGGCGGTGCCCTCGGCGATCGCCAAGTACCACGCGACCGAATGGGGCCGCATGATCGCCAGTGACGCCATGGACGTGCATGGCGGCAAGGCGGTGCAGCTCGGCCCGAAGAACTACGCCGGCCGCGCCTGGGAAGGCGTGCCGATCGCAATCACGGTGGAGGGCGCCAACATCATGACGCGCAGCCTGATGATCTTCGGTCAGGGGGCGATTCGTTGTCATCCCTACGTACTCAAGGAGATGCAGTCGCTGGTGATCACCGATCCCGACGAGCAACTGCAGACATTCGACAGCGCACTGTTCGGCCACCTCGGCTTCGGCATCTCCAACGCCGTGCGCGCGCTCACCCTGGGCCTGACCGGCTCGCGCATCGGCGCTACGGCGGGCGACGACTACACCCGGCGCTACTACCGCAAGCTCAATCGCTACTCCGCCGCGCTGGCGCTGTGTGCCGACGTGTTCATGGGCGTGCTCGGCGGCAAGCTGAAGTTCAAGGAGAAGCTGTCCGCCCGTCTCGGTGACGTGTTGAGCTACCTGTATATCGCCAGCGCGATGTTGAAGGGCTACGAGGATGCCGGCCGGCCGGAGGCTGACCGTCCGCTGCTGGCATGGGCGTTCCACCAGTGCGTGTGGAACATGCAGATGGCGCTGGACGGCGCGATCCGCAATTTCCCGGTACGCCCGGTGGGCTGGCTGCTGCGGGTGCTGGTGTTCCCGTTCGGCCGGCGCGAAGTGCCGCCGTCCGACCGTCTCGGTCGTCGCGTCGCCGCGCTGATCACCGCGCCCGGTGAGGCGCGTGACCGGCTGCTGGAATGGGTCTACCTCACTCCGACCGCGAACAATGCGGTCGGTCGCATGAACGCGTTGCTGCCCGACGTCATCGCCGCCGAGCCGGTCGAGCGCAAGTTCGGCAAGGCGCAGAAGGCCGGTCAGTTCAAGGCCCACGATTACCTCGACCAACTGCTCGAGGCGCAGAAGGCCGGGGTGCTCAGTGCGGCCGAGTATGAACTGTTGAAACGGGTGCGCGAAGGCGTGTTCGAGTTCATCTCGGTGGATGATTTCGATTCGTCCGAATTGCGCGCCGCGGTCACCCGCGCCGACAAGCACCGGCTCGCCGACGCAGCCTAGGCGACAGCAACGACGAGGCCCGCGTCATGTGCGATGGCATGGCGCGGGCCCCGTCGTTTCCGGCTGCCGCCGACAGCGTTCGCGACCTAGCCGACGGTCCGTACGGCGGGTTGCAGTGCGACGTCGGCGTCTGTCTGGCGGCCGGGCAGTGGCGGCACCAGGCTGCGCCGCCGCACGGCGACGGCCAACAGCCATGCGAAGCACAGCAGGCACAGGGCCAGCGCGACCACCGACGCCTCGGCGCCGAACACGCCGCCGCTGAGCCAGTCCGGCCCGCTGCGGGTGGAGACCAGCCAGCCGTCGGCCGAGGTGCCCGACACCGGGATGCCGTAGACCGTGCCCTGGGTGAAGTTCCACGCCGCGTGCAGGCCCATGCACACGTACAGCGAGCGGGTGACGTGGTACAGCAGCCCGAACAGCAGCCCGGCCTCGATCGTGATCGCCGCCGAGCTCCACAGCGTGGCGCCCGGATTGGCGATGTGCGCGGCGCCAAAAAACAGCGCGGACACGATCAGCGCGACCCAGGTGCCCAGGCCTTCCTCGATGACGCGGAACAGCACGCCGCGGGCGACGATCTCCTCGCCGATGCCGGCGCCCAGCCCCACCATCAGCAGCGCCGGCAGCCATCGCGCATCAGGGTTGATGCCGCTGACGTGGTAGCTGCCCAGCAGGTACAGCACACCGACGACCGCGCTGAACAGCAGCACGCCACCGAGCATTCCCCTGGCGGCGGACGGCAACAGTGTGCGCAACGCCAGCTCCGTCACCGGGCGGCGTTCCACCAGCCGCACCAGCAGCAGGTAGGCGAGCAGCGGCGGTACGGCCCGCAGCAGGCACTGCGCCATCGCATGGTCCAGCGCCGGACCGTTTCGGCCACCCCAGCCCAGTACATGGAACACGCCGCCCATCGCGAAGCTGAAAGGCACGAACATCAAGGCAAAGATCATGATGCGCGCCAGGGGCGAGAACAGCAGCCAGCGCTGCCAGCGCGGTGCGCCCGCTGGCGTGGTGAAAGCGATCGAGTTGTCCTGCATGTGACATCGTCTCCCCGGCAAGACGCGCACGCTAGCAGTGCGATGCCACGCATGCCTAGTGGCAGCAGTCCTGCATCACGCCACCGCCTCTGCAGGCAAGGGTGGCCAATGCGGGCCTACAGCTGGACCGAGGCTGCGTGCTCGCGGGTATTGGCAAAGCGCACCTGTGGCCAGCGCTCCTGTGCCAGCTGCAGGTTGACCCGGGTCGGCGCGATGTAGACCAGTTCGCCGGCGCCGTCGATCGCCAGGTTCATCGCGTTCTTCTCGCGGAACTCGGCCATCTTCTTCTCGTCGTCGCAGTGCACCCAGCGTGCGGTGGTCACCGTCACCGGCTCGAAGCTGGCGTCGACGTTGTATTCGTCCTTCAGCCGGTAGGCCACCACGTCGAACTGCAGCACGCCGACCGCGCCCAGGATCAGGTCGTTGCTCATCAGCGGACGGAAGAACTGGGTGGCACCTTCCTCGCTCAGCTGGGCCAGGCCCTTCTGCAGCGCCTTCATCTTCAGCGGATCGCGCAGGCGGGCGCGGCGGAACAGTTCCGGTGCGAAATTGGGAATGCCGGTGAAATTGACCGACTCGCCTTCGGTAAAGGTGTCACCGATGGTGATGGTGCCGTGGTTGTGCAGGCCGATCACATCGCCGGGATACGCCGTCTCGACGATCTCGCGATCGCTGGCCATGAAGGTCAGCGCGTTGGCGATGCGCACTTCCTTGCCAGTGCGGGTCTGGAACATCTTCATGCCGGCGCTGTAGGTGCCCGAGCACACGCGCATGAACGCCACGCGGTCGCGGTGCGCCGGGTCCATGTTGGCCTGGATCTTGAACACGAAGCCGGTCAGCTTCTCCTCCTCCGGCTGCACCATGCGGGTCAGCGTGGCGCGCGGGCACGGCGAGGGCGCATTCTCGATGAAGAAATCCAGCAGCAGCTGCACGCCGAAGTTGTTCACCGCCGAGCCGAAAAACACCGGCGTCTGCCGCCCGGCCAGATACTCGTCGATATCGAACGACGGCGCGGCGCCCTGCACCAGTTCCAGTTCCTCGCGCAGTTCGCGCATGGCCTCGTCGCCGATCTTCTCCAGCAGCCCCGGTGCGTCGAGGCCCTGGAAGATGGTCGAATCCTGGCGGGTGAAGTTCTTGCCTTGTTCGAAGATGTGCACCTCATCCAGCAGCAGGTGGTACACGCCCTTCAGGCGCTTGCCCATGCCGATCGGCCAGGTCACCGGCGCGCAGGCGACGCCGAGCACCGACTCCACCTCGTCCAGCAGATCGACCGGCGAGCGGCCCTCACGATCGAGCTTGTTGATGAAGGTCATGATCGGCGTGTCACGCAGCCGGCAGACCTCCATCAGCTTGATCGTGCGTTCTTCGACACCCTTGGCACAGTCGATCACCATCAGCGCCGAGTCCACCGCGGTCAGCACCCGGTAGGTGTCCTCGGAGAAGTCCGCATGGCCCGGCGTGTCGAGCAGGTTGACGATCTTGCCCTCGTACGGAAACTGCATCACCGAGGAGGTCACCGAGATGCCGCGCTCCTTCTCCAGTGCCATCCAGTCGGAGGTCGCATGGCGCGCCGCCTTGCGACCCTTCACCGAGCCGGCCATCTGGATCGCGCCGCCGAACAACAGCAGCTTCTCGGTCAGCGTGGTCTTGCCTGCGTCAGGATGGCTGACGATGGCGAAGGTGCGGCGGCGACGGGTTTCTTGGAGGTGCGTGGACATGGGGAGCGGTTTGGCTTGAGCGCGAACCGGCAATTGTAGCGTGGATCGGGTACGGGCCTTGTGCGCGCGGATTCACCGCTGTCCGCCCAAGGCCAACAGGAGGCGTATGAAAGTGCGCTTGGACCGGAGGGCTTTCCCTCTCTCCCCGTTGCGGGGAGAGGGTTGGGGTGAGGGGCGGGTGCTCGCGGGGTTGCCGATGTTTGGCTGCGTTGGATGCACGCTGCGAAATCGCCTGAAAAAGAGCCCGGGAATCACTTCCCGGGCTCTTTTTTGTGCGCCGCTGGCCGTGAATCCGCTGCCCCTTACTTTGCCAGCTGGGTCAGCACCCGATGCCAGAACTCCAGGCCCGCGGCGACTTCCGAGGCCGGCAGCTTTTCGTTGAGGCCGTGGGCGAAGGTGTCGTCGGGTTTGGTGAAGGCGGCATCAATGCCGTAGCTGGGCACGCCGGCGTTGCGGAAGTACATGCTGTCGGTGGCGCCGGCGGACATGCCGGGGACGATCTCCACGCCCGGGAACCGGTGATGCACGGCGTCGGTGACGGCGGCGATCACATCCTTGCGCAGCGGCGAGGCGGGGCTGGCCACCGGCGGTGGTGCCAGCACAGCGACGGTGGCGGACTTGTCGTCGATCACCTTGATCAGCGTGTCGCGCACGCTGTCCACGGACGTCCCCGGAAAGATCCGGCAATTGACGTTGAGGCTGGCGCTCTGCGGCAGCGCGTTCAGCGCGTGGCCGCCGTTGAGCATCGTCGCCACGCAGGTGGTGCGGATCTGGCCGACATAGGCGGGATCGGCCGAGATGGTGGCCGCGGCGGTGGCATCGTCGGGGTGGGCGGCGAACTGGATCATCGCCGCGCCCAGCGGGCCGGGCGTGTGGGCGCCGGTGGCGCGCAGCGAGGCGCGGGTGATCTCGTTGATCATCGGCGGAAACTGGTAGGCCGCCAAACGGTCGATGAGCCGCGCCAGCCGGTAGATCGCGTTGTCGGCGTTGGGTTCGCTGGAATGCCCGCCAGCCGAGGTCAGGCTGATATGCAAGTCCGCATAGGTCTTCTCGGCGGCCTGGATCCGGTAGATCACCGGCTTGCCCGTCGCGGGGTCCATGGTGCCGCCGCCGGCATCCGCGTTGAGCAGAAACTCGGCGTCGTGATAGCGCCTGGCCAGCACACGGGTGGAGGCCATCGCGGTCTCCTCGTCGCCGGACAGCAGCAGGATCAGGTCGTGGCGGGGCTTGAAGCCTTCATGCTTCAGCCGGACCAGCGTCTCCACCAGCACCACCACCGCGGTTTTCATGTCCGCCGAGCCGCGGCCGTAGAGATAGCCGTTTTCCTCGACCAGGGTGAACGGATCGCGGGTCCAGTCCTTGCGCTTCGCCGCCACCACGTCCATGTGACCGGATAGCAGGATCGGCTTGCCTTCGCCGGTGCCGCGATAGCGCGCCACCAGCGCGGCGGTTTCGCCCACCGGAATGATCTCGACATCGCTGGCGGCAAAGCCGGCGGCCTTGAGCTTGTCGGCCAGATAGGCGGCCAGCACCGGCACCTGATGCTCGCCCTCGACCGTGTGGACGCTGATGGCGTGTTTCAGCATGCCCATGGTTTCGGGCAGTACCTGGGCCGTGGTGGCGGCGTGGGCCAGTCCGATGCCGGCGCAGAAGGCCAGCGTGGCCGCGGCGGCGGGCCCAAGTGCTCGTGCTGCTTTCATTCGAGATTTCCCAGTGCAGTTCATGACCGAGGCCCGAGTATGCCCGGCAGCTCGCGCGCTTGTATATGTCGGTGCAACTGCGCCGATACCGGCTGCCGCGCATGCATGGATACGCAAAAAAAGGCCCGGGGATCGCTCCCCGGGCCTTTCATTCAGGCGCTGGCCGCGAGGCCGACGTCATGTCGAAAGCGAAGGCTTACTTCGCTTCCTTCTCCATCAGCTTCTCGACCATGCTGGCCGGCACTTCCTGGTAATGATCGAAGATCATCGTGAAGTTCCCGCGGCCGCTGGTGGCCGAGCGCAGGAAGTTGATGTAGCCGAACATCTCGGACAGCGGCACGAAGCCCTGCACGAACGCCGAGGTGCCTTTGTGGCCCTGGTCGCTGATGGTGCCGCGACGACGGTTGATGTCTCCGATGACGTCGCCGAGGTAGGTGGCCTCGGTGACGACTTCCAGGGCCATGATCGGCTCGAGCAGCTTCGGCTTGGACAGCCTCTGTGCCTCGCGGAAGCAGCCGCGGCCGGCGATCTCGAAGGCCAGTGCCGAGGAGTCGACGTCATGGTACTTGCCATCGACCAGACGTGCCTTGAAGTCCAGCACTTCGTAGCCGGCGACCTGGCCCTGGCGCGACTCGACTTCGATCGCGTGCTGCACTGCCGGGATGTATTCGCGCGGCACGCGGCCGCCGACGACTTCGTCGGAGAACACCACGCCGCTGCCGGACTCGCCCGGCTCGAAGATGATCTTCACTTCGGCGAACTGGCCCGAACCGCCGGACTGCTTCTTGTGGGTGTAGATGTGCTCGACGGTCTGGCCGAACGCCTCGCGGAAGCTGACCTTGGGCTTGCCCATGTTCGCGTCCACGCCCAGTTCAGTGCGCATGCGGTCGATGGTGATTTCCAGATGCAGCTCGCCCATGCCCTTGAGCACGGTCTGGCCGGTTTCCTGGTCCACTTCCATGCGCAGCGAGGGATCGGCCTTGACCATCTTGTAGAGCGCAGTGGACATCTTGTCGACGTCATTGCGGGTTTTCGGTTCGACCGACACGCTGATCACCGGGTCGGGGAAGCGCATGCGCTCGAGCAGCGCCGGGTGCGCCGGGTCGGACAGCGAATCGCCCGTCTCGGTGTCCTTCATCGACACGAAGGCGCAGATGTCGCCGGCGCGCACTTCGTCGATTTCCTTGGTGGCGTTGGCCTGCACTTCCACGATACGGCCCACGCGCTCCTTCTTGCCGCGCGTGACGTTCTGCAGCGTGTCGCCCTTCTTGATCACACCGGAGTAGACGCGGCAGAAGGTCAGCGTGCCGAACTGGTCGTTGATGACCTTGAACGCCAGCGCGCGGGCCGGTGCGTCATCGGTGACTTCCTGCTCGCCGATGACGTTGCCGTCCTCGTCGACCATGGCAATGCCGCCGTTCTCGCCCGGGTACGGCATGTAGTCGATCACCGCGTCCAGCAGCTGCTGCACGCCCTTGTTCTTGTATGACGAACCGCAGAACACCGGTACCAGCTTGCCCGTGACGCAACCCTTGCGGATGCAGTCTTTCAGCACCTTCGGGTCATGCTCCCCGGTTTCGATCAGGCGCTCGAAAGCGTCGTCGTCCATGGCCAGCGCGGTCTCCAGCATTTCTTCGCGCAGCTTCGGCAGCTGCTCGATCCAGTCGTTGTCGACGGTGGAGCCGAAGTTCAGGCGGCCCTTGAGCTGGTCGAACGGCACTGTGTCCCAGGTGCTGTCCTTGTCGTCCGATTCCCAGATATAGGCGACGTTCGCGACCAGGTCGGCCATGCCGCAGAACTCGTCGCTGCTGCCCAGCGGAATCTGGCACAGCAGGGCCGGCGCGCCCAGACGCTCGCGGATACCCTTCACGCAATGGCCGAAGCTGGCGCCGATGCGGTCCATCTTGTTGATGTAGCACACGCGCGGCACGTTGTACTGGTCGGCCAGGCGCCAGTTGGTCTCGGTCTGCGGCTCCACGCCGGCCACGCCGTCGAACACCACCACGGCGCCGTCGAGCACGCGCAGCGAACGGTTCACCTCGATGGTGAAGTCCACGTGTCCCGGGGTGTCGATGATGTTGACCTGGTGACCTTTCCACTCGGTGGACACGGCCGCCGACTGGATGGTGATGCCGCGCTTGCGCTCCTGCTCCATGTAGTCGGTGGTGGTGGAGCCCTTGCCGTCCTTGGTGTCGTGCACGTCGATGATCTGGTGCTTCTTGCCGGTGTAATACAGCACACGCTCGGTCGTCGTGGTCTTGCCTGCATCGATGTGCGCGATGATGCCGATGTTGCGGTAGAGCGCGAGGGGTTTCTGTCGGGCCACTGTCTGGATTCCGTAAGGTCGTTAGAGGTAAGCGCAAGCGGGGCAGCTCACACGCTGTCCTGCCGGATTCTTTCAATGTTTGCGGGCTTGAAGCGGGTTGCGCCCGAGCCAGACCGGCAAAGTGCGGACGTGCCAAACCCAGCATTATAGCGGGTATGGCGGGCAATGCCGCGATAGCGGGCTCCGGTGGCCTCCGGGGATACTCCGTTGCACATTCCGAATGTGGGTCCTCGAGTATGCCGGAACCGCCCGGATTGGCGGTATTTCAGCTATTGGCGTGCGGCCCGTCAGCGGTGATCGGGGGCGGCGGGCACCGCGGCGCGGCCTGTTGCGGCGGCGATCAGGCGCCGGCTGCAGTCGGTGCGACAGGTCGTGGTCCGGCGGCGAATTCAGCGTCATTTCGCGCCGGTCGGCCCAACTGGCTCAGCAGCATGGCGGTGCGTACGGTAAAACTGTTCCACTCCGGCAGCGAGGAGATCTCCAGCCAGTCGACCCATTGCGGCGATGTCGACTTGTTGGCTTGCGCCGCGGCAATCCTTCGGCCGGAGGTGATCGCTTCCCGTACCTCGGGCATGGACGCGAGGAAGTTCCGCAGGATGGCCTTCTGGCTGTCGGAGAGTCGGCTTGCCGGCGATCCGATCAGCCATTCGCCGGCCATTTCCATTTCCCACTGGTATTCGGTGGCGAGAAACCAGGTGAAGGTCTCGCCTTCGGCGATGCCGTTGGCGATGGCGAGACTGTGCTCGAGAAATGCCCTCAACGTCGATGCGAAACGATCTTCGATCCTGCTCGGAATTTCGGTCATTGCCAACATGTGCGTACCCTCCTGCAGCAAGCGCCGGATGGCGCGACGACATGGGCCGGCTGGAGCGCCAGCTTTCGCTGTTTGGTCATTGCAGATTCAAGCAAGAGGGATGCCAAGTCCCGATGCAACGGGGTGGACAAGTGGGTTGTCCACTGTAAATGGCTGTTGCACTTGCACAATCCAGCAGCGGGCCACCAACGGCGGGAGCTGCCGCGGGCCGTGGGCCATGGTTGTGCGGCAGGAATCCGCCGCTTCGTATTCGGTATGTGGCGTCGGATCAATGGGGGTAGGTTCCCGGGCGCTATCGCGCCGGGCGCCGGCAGATCGCTTCATCGGGCCCGGGTCAGTGCCCGCCCTGAGCCCCGGATGGCCCGGTTGCGTCACCCTCGACGTGATGCGCGGCTCAGTCGGTGGGGTCGCCAGTCAGCAAGTCCTCGTGAAATGCCCCGAACGGCTCGGTCGGATGGGCGATCTGGATCTCCAGGATCCACAGGCCGCTCGCGGGCGTGGTGTCCAGCTCGCCAAGGTCGCCGCCCTTGTGGATCGTGTGCGGGAAGTCGCTGACCCGGTGCCCCTTGATCGCGTGATTCAGCCGCCAGCCCATCGCCTGCGCGCGCTCGCCGGCGAACGCGTACAGCGCCTGGCCGCTGAGGCCGTGCACGCGCCATGCCGCAGCGACTTCCTGGAACAGGGCGCGCGCCGCATCGGCGCAGGCTTGTCGTTCCGGCGCGTGGCCGACCACGAAGGTGTCGCCGACGTCGCCCTCGTGACCGTCGAATACCAGGCCAAGATCGATGAAGTAGCTGTCGTTTTCCGCCAGCGTCACGCCGGGGTCGGAGCGCTGCCGGTAGGTCTTGGTGGTATTCGCGCCGATGCGGATGATCGGCGGGTGCCACAGTCGCTGCATGCCGAGTGCGGCAAACACCTGCGCTGCCGCGGTTTTCGCCTGCTCCTCGCTGATGCCCGGATGCATGCGTTCACGGATGCCATGCAAGGCGGCCCAGCTGCGTTCGCGGGCCCGCTGCATCAGCGCCGGATCGAAACGTTTGCCGACGGCCTCGCGTGCCGAGAGGTTCAACTTGCCGGGCATGCGGCTGTGCCTGCGTCCAACGAGCCAGTCAGGACAGCAGCGAGAGGGTCAAGCCGATCGCCGCGGGCAAGGCCTGGATCCACAGGACCTTCCGGGTTGCCGTCAGGCCGCCGAAGATCCCGGCCACCAGTATGCAGCCGAGGAAGAACAGCTTCACGGCAAGACCGTTGCTGCCCAGGCTCAGGCCCCACACCAATCCGGCGGCGAGGAAGCCGTTGTAGAGGCCCTGGTTGGCGGCCAGCGTCTTCGACTGGGCGGCGAATTCGGCGCTGAGTCCGAACGCGCGTCGTCCCGAGGGCTTGTTCCACAGGAACATCTCCAGAATCAGAAACCAAAGGTGCAGCAGGGCGATCAGCGCGATCACGAGGTTGGCAGCGAGGGTCATGAGGTTCCCTGGAAGTGGCCGTTGAAGGGTGCGGCGGAGAAGGTTCGGGCGCCAGTGTTGCAGCCGTCCCGTTCCACTGCAATCCGATGGCGACTGCCTATCGAAACCCTTCAGCCGGCGCGCTGTGCGTCGCGGAACGTGATCACCAGCACATCACGATGGGCCGGCTTGCTCGGGTCGAACGCAGTCACCGCGGTAACGCCGTGGCTGACCCTGGCATCGTCGACCAGGGCGGCATCCAGCGCATGGGTGAGGGTGAAGCTGCCCAGCAGGGCGCCGTCGGCATGGATGGTGGTGGTGCCGCTCTCGATGTTGTCACGGTCGATCAGCAGCACCAGCACGAAGTCGACACCGTCGCGGTGGGTGCCCTCCGGCGTCGGCTCGCCGGGCTCACCAGCGCGGGCCTCGATGCGGAACTGGTGCGCCTCGATGTGCCAGTGGCGGGTCTGCGGCGCCATCGGCTCAAACAGGTTGCGGCTGACATCGAGGATGCGACGCATGCTGGGGCCGTTGGCGAGCAGCGGCCGGATCGGTGCAAACCAGCGCTGGATATCGCCCTGCAGCGGGTTGTGGGCGAGGCTCTGGAAGTGGGCGCGATGAGGCTGACGCTGGATTTCGCCGCCAATCTCGGCCGCAAACGTGGCGTGCCGTCGCCGCCGATGACGGCCACTGGCCGCCAGGTAGGTGTCCGGCGCCAGGTCGTTCCAGCTGGCGGCAAAGGCGGCCCAGTCGCTCAGCTCCGACGAGCCCAGCACGCCACGCATCACCTCGGCAGTGACGAAGGCAAAGCCATCGCGCCTTACCCTGGCGTGCAGCGCGGACGTCTCGTCGGTCAGCGGGCTCATGGGCGGTACGTTAGCAGGTGGCGGCCGCACAAGGGATAGGGGGGGGGGCGCTTTTTTTCTGCGAGCGGGGGAGTGCGCGCGCCGGCTGGTTCCGCGGCGCCCGCCGTCGCCGAGCGGGCTGCGAGCGGGGCGGCGCTTGTTCCAGCGTGGTTCCGCTGCCCTGCCGCCATGCCGCCATGTGCCATTGGTATCGTTTGAAAGTATATACGTCTAGATGTTTAGACGTCTATTGACAAGACAAAAACAAGCGTCCAATATCCGCTCCACTCATCGAGACCGGCTGAGGGACAGGCCCATTGAAGCCGGGGCAACCTGCGGAGCGTTTCCGCGACGGTGCCAACTCCTGCGGAGGCGCCCCATGGCGCCGACCGGCAGATGGGCGTCATCCGTCTTGCAGCCCGTGGCTGTCGATGCGGGGCATGGCGACCTTTCCGGTAGTTCGCAGGGCGATGCCTACCGGAGAACGTTGATGACCTGTCTAGCCGAATCCAGTCCCGCCGAAGCCAGCCATTCCGAAGCCGGGTCCGCATTTGTCGACGTCGCCGTCGCGGCGCCCGCGCATGTCCGCACCGACCTGACCACCCAGCGCGGCACGCGGCAGGTGGCGTTCCAGCCGAAATATGCCGACGGTCCACGCACGGTCGATGTGCGCTACCTGTGGTGCGGTGCCGCGGATGCGCCGACCCTGGTGGTGCAGGGTGGCATCTCTGCCGACCGTGACGTTACCGCGCTGGAGGGCGATGCCGCTCCCGGCTGGTGGCAGTCGCTGGTCGGCGCCGGCGCGGCGATCGACCTGGCGCGCTGGCGGGTGTTGGCCATCGACTGGCTGACTCCGGCGGAACTGGGTGCCGGCTCGGTCTCCAGTGAGGATCAGGCCGATGCGCTGGCCGCGGTGCTGCAGGCGCTGCATATCCCGCGGGTGCACGCTTTCGTCGGCTCCTCGTACGGCGCGATGGTGGGGCTGGCATTTGCCGCACGCCATCCACGTCGGGTCGAACGGTTGCTGCTGCTGGCCGGCGCGCACCGGCCACATCCGCTGGCCAGTGCGCAGCGCAGCGTGCAGCGCGGCATCGTGCGGCTGGGCCAGTCCACCGGTCAGATCGAGCAGGCGCTGTCGCTGGCACGCCAGCTGGCGATGACCACCTATTGCGGCAGCAGCGAATTCGCGCGGCGCTTTGCCGGCGAGCCGCAGTGGCGCGACGAGCGCTTCCAGCTGCCGGTCGAGGGCTATCTGCAGAACGCCGGTCGCCGCTTCGTCGAGCGCTTCGATGCGGAGCGCTTCCTCGGCTTGTCGGAGTCGATCGACCTGCACGATGTGGCGCCGGAGCAGGTGCCGACACCCACCACGCTGATCGGCTTTCCGTCGGACCGGCTGGTGCCGCTGGCTGACCTGTGCGAGCTGCAACGCCGGTTGCAGGGTCCGTCCACGCTGGAAGTGGTCGAGTCCCCCTACGGTCACGATGCGTTCCTGAAAGAACCCGAACTGCTGGCGCCGCTGTTCCGCGCTGCGCTCGCCCTGTAGGAGCGCACCCTGTGCGCGAGCTCCTGGGAGCATTGCGCACAGGGTGCGCTCCTACAACTACGGATTGACGAGAGACCTGGAGACACACATGAGCGACACCCCCGCCCCCTGTACCCGCGCCGTACGCGCCGGCATCGAAAGCGACACCCAGCACGGCGCGGTAGTGCCGCCGCTTCACCTGTCGAGCAACTACAGCTTCGAGGGCCTCGGCGCCAAGCGCGCCTACGACTACTCGCGCAGCGGCAACCCGACGCGCGACCTGCTCGGCAACGCGCTGGCCGAACTGGAGCAGGGTGCCGGCGCGGTGGTGACCTCCAGCGGCATGTCGGCGGTGGCGCTGGTGCTTGAGCTGGTGCCGGCCGGTGGCAGGGTGCTTGCGGCACATGATTGTTACGGCGGCACCTGGCGCCTGCTCGATGCGTGGGCGAAGAAGGGGCGCTTCAGCATCGACTTCGTCGACCTCACCGACAGCGTGGCGCTGGCCGCCGGCCTGGCAGGCAAGCCGGCGCTGGTCTGGGTCGAGACGCCGTCCAACCCGCTGCTGCGGATCACCGACGTCCGCCACGTGGCACAGGCCGCGCATGCCGCGGGCGCGCTGGTGGTGGTCGACAACACCTTCCTGTCGCCGGCGCTGCAGCAGCCGCTGCTGCTGGGCGCGGACGTGGTGGTGCACTCCACCACCAAGTACATCAACGGCCACAGCGACGTGGTTGGTGGCGCGGTAGTGGCACGCGAGGCCGCCGTATTCGAGCAGCTGAAGTGGTGGGCCAACTGCAACGGCCTCACCGGCGCGCCGTTCGACAGTTACCTCACCCTGCGCGGGCTGCGAACCCTGTCGGTCCGGTTGCGACAGCATCAGGAGAATGCCGATCGCATCGCCAGCCGTCTGGACAACCATCCGTCGGTAGCCAGGGTCTACTACCCCGGG